>NZ_JAOTNT010000005.1:0-244120 GCF_025630755.1 Acutalibacter sp. LFL-21
GATTAAGCGTCTTTATGGCTTGAGTTGAAAAAACTAATGCCGAGTCTTTTGACTAATTCCCTGTTTTAACCAGGGTTGTCGAATAGTCTCGGCTTTTTCTATTTCTCGGCATTATTGAGGTCACAGCAGGCGAAGACTTTTTGCTTATCCGACAAAGCTGTGCACCTCCTTTTGAAGAAGCGAATTTTTGTTCGATTTTCTCTGCTATGATTATAGAATGTTTGTTCGCAAAAATCAAGTCCCAGATATTGTGGGCGAGAAACCTTATGATACAAAATAATTTGAAAGCAAGGAGAGCTGTTTAACAACGGCTCTCTTTTTTACGCAACAGAAAGGATAGATATGCTTATGTGTCAAGTTGTAGCGGCGAAGCTGCAAAAAGATGGGAAAGAGTATTATTGGAAAGTCCCGGAGGGGATGAAAACCCCAAAGCCAGGGAAGAAGGTGCTGGTGGAGTCCCAAGGCGGGATTACGCCAGCTAAGGTTGTTGCTGTCATAGAGAACCCTGATTTTGAGCCGACAGCATCTCTTGTGAATGAGAAATATGGGACGTGGAGGCAAGAGCATCCCTCGAAAAATGAGCTGGCCTGGAAAGAAGAAAAGGCACTGTGGGAAAAAGATGGGCTGGACATAACGCCGTACACAGCAGAGCATTACAGTGTGGGGCAGCTTCGCCAGCTCCGCATGGGGCTGAAGATGGGGTTAAACATATCCTTTTTTGCTGACAAGACTTGGACACCCGATGAAATGGGGAAAAAACGGAGAAGCGAAATGGAACGGCTAGGGAAAGCCCTGGGCCTTATCCCTGCTGGCGCAACAGACCGCCAGACACGGGAGCTACTGGCTGGATTAGAGCAGGGCGTGGACATTACACGCTTTAACGCTCCTGGTACTTCCTGGAAGAAAATGCACTACACAAGACTATGCCTCCAGGCTGGAATGGACCCAGAGAAATTGAAGAATTTAAGCGCCAAAGAAATTAGGCAGCGATGGACTGCGGTCAAGAAAAATGACAATGAAGATGAACAGGAAGGGGACATGAAGAAATGACCAGTACAATGGCTTTGCCTGATATGAAACCAGTGGGAGCAGGGGACCCATTTTCCTTTTATACGCTTCCTAGGCTGCTTCTGACATCCAAAAAGTTTAAGGGCCTTCATAAGCTGGCGGCGGTCCTCTATGGGATGATGTTAAGCCGGTTGGCGTTGTCAGCAAGGAGAGAGGACGAATTCACTGATGCAGAGGGGAGATTATACATCCTTTACACCATCGACCAAGTACAAGCCGACCTGCGATGCGCCAGGGCAACGGCGGTGAAACTCATGCGGCAACTGGTGGAATACGGATTATTGGAGAAAAAACGCCGTGGACAAGGCAAACCCAACCTGCTTTTCGTCAAAGATTTTAGGGAAGCAGAAAAAGTGGTGGATGCAGCAGAAACGACAAGAGAGGAGAAGAAAAATAACCAGAGAAAAAGCAAAATGCACAACACCAACGAAGTTGACTTCCAGAAGTTAAAAATTTTAACTTCTAGAAATCAAGAATTTTTACCTCCAGAAGTTCAAAATGTAGACCCTAAATATATAGACCTGAGTAAACTTGACCTTAGAATCCTTCCTTCCCCCCTTACCCCCCATCCGGTTGTACCCCAAGAACGGAAGGAAGGATGGAAGGATAAAATATCTTCAATCAAAAATAAGTTGTGTACCAAGGGGGAAGTGCGCCTATTTCACCACAAAATTAAGACTGCTTTACAGAAATGGCTGGAACGCAGATAAAATAGAGAAACCTAGGTTACACCCAGGAATAAACTGATGGAGGTTTCTGCTGCCATGGAAGAAATGAAAGTAGGAGAGTGGTTAGACCGCTGGTTTCTTGTATACACAGGAGATATGGCGGAAAGGACTGTCGAACTGTACACAGATGCCCGAAGACGGATGAAGGTACATTACCCGGCGTTTGAAGATATGCTTTTGGGGGAAATGAGGCCGATTGACTTTCAGCAGGCGCTCAATGATATGGGGCGAAAGTATGCGAAAAGCACCTTACAGCACATGAAAACTCTTTACAGCAAGGCGTTTGATGCTGCCATTGACAATCACCTCTGTGAATGGAACCCGGTTCGGTCTGTGAAATTGCCCAAATATGCCTCCGTGAAGGTCGTAGAGGCACTTTCGCAAGAGGAGCAAGATAAGTTTGAGGAGGCTGCTGCCACCCTGCCTGTGGTGGACCAGTTTGCCCTTATGACGTTCCTGCTAACAGGACTTCGCAGGGATGAACTGCGGTTTCTCACATGGTATGACTGGGATAGAAGGCGAAATGTGCTGCATATCAGGAAGAGCAAGACGGTGAACGGGGTACGAGATGTGCCGATAATCCCGGAAGTACACATGATGTTATTATACTTGTCACAAAGAGAAAGTGCGGAGTTATCTCCCTTCATTTTTGCGGTCCATGGTGAGCCAATGGATAAATCCCGTCTTCGCCGGATATGCAATAAAGCAGCAAAATTGGCCCACATCCGTCATGTGACTCCACATATTTTGCGGCACAGCTTCGCAACCAGGATGGTAGAACGAGGGGCCGACCCTAAAAGCCTATCGGTCATCATCGGCCATTCCAATGTTGCCTTCACATTGAACCGGTATGTGTCGGCGGACAAGGGGCATTTGGCGGACCAGATGATGCTTTTATCGGCGGTCACCCAGAGCAATAAACATAAACGTACACATTAAGATTCTTTCGGCAAGAATCTGTTGTGGATGAAAGAAAACCGGAACTGGTTCCGGTTAAAAAGAGAATGGCCCCGCAAGTGAGGCCATTCTTTTTCTATTTTTTCAGCTCCAAACTAACATTGCCTTCTTCGTCAATCGCAAGTGTCATGTTTCGCAAATGTTTACGGATAAATTGCTTTTTCTCTGCGTCGGTCATGGTGATGCGGGTGGCCCACAGCACTTCGTCCATCATGCGGTTGATGTTCACATGGACAGAGCGGTCTAAATACTTGTACAATTCCCGGAATAACGTAGTGAGCTTTAGGCTTTCAGCACTGCCAGAGTAGAAGTCATCCAAATAGCAGTAGAAAATCCCAGACTCAGCCAAAGCGTGTTTTAAATCAGGGCCACATTTTTCCCGTTCTACCATGACGAGGAAATTGGCACGGGGAAGGTTGTTGATTAAGGCCCAATAGTCTGAGTCGCTGGAGACTAAAATGTAGGAATCCACATGGTTTTCGTAAAATTCACGGAACGCCCGGCTTGCAAGCTGCATATCCACTTGCGATTTGTTTGCCTTTATGCGTTCTACCAGGATGCGCTCCACAGGGATGGAAACAAACTGTTCCAGGACACCCCAGGCTGAGGTGGTGTGAATATCGTCGAACAGGAGTATTTTTTCGATTTTTGCGATGCTGTCCCCGTCCAAGCCCCGGAGGGTGACGGAGAGTTTGTAGGGGTCTGCGTTTTCGCAATCCACCAGTAGGATTATTTTCTGCGCCTCCGTGATGAAGTCATATATGGTCCCTTTCACGACGTGACTGACATCGGAAACTTTGCTGTACTCCGTAAAACGGTCCCCGTTCCAGTGGTACAGCAAGGTGACAAACTTCTTGTCGTTATAGAGAATATTTCCCTCATCCACGGGATACCAGTTAATGAACATTTGGTAAGGGTAGCAGCTCATGTTGGTGTAAAACCGTTTGGCGGCATCTCGTGTGCCTTCTTCCGTGAATCCATCCGGCATTAGAAAGAGGTCCCGGATGTACTCCCAATTCAGCCATAGGGGGAAGAGAGAACGCACGTTGTTGATGCGGTCAGAGAGAAGCCGGTTGATTTCCACAATGTGCTGGAAGAGTTTTGTGCTGCTGCTCTTGATAAACCGGACTCCATCTTCGGCAAGCTGGGAAATGCACTCCGTAGGGACAGCTTCCGGCATGGAATACATGGTGTAAAGGCCGTCCTTCATTGTCTCGTTGATTGCCTTATAATTGCGTTCGATGGCTGTGCGGGCTATGCAGAGGTTCCGCACTATTCTGGCGTTCTTATCCACGTCAAGCTGCCGGTAAATGGAAGTCTGCGGCGGCTCATGCTCATTTTCAAAGATACGTTTTGGAACGCCTATGAGGTAGGCTACCCTTGAGACGATTTCATAGGTGCTGTTTTGATATTCAGCTTTTTCCACCGCAGCAATGGGAGAAGTAGTAGGGTTCATGCTGTCCTCTTTTCACCGGATTTTTTCTATATCCCAAGTATAGCGTATATGGCAGGAAAAGGAAAGAAAAATTCTCAGTGTCTAAAGCCAAGGGGGAAAGGAAGTGAAAACCGGAACTGGTTCCGGTTTTCACTGTTCTGCATCTACCGTTGAAAAATAAAAAAACCGCCCCAATTAGGCGGCAAAACTACTAATTCTGATTGACAAACAGGGGAAAAAGGAGTACAATAAGGGTATATAAAGACAACAAAAAAAGCTCCTACGAGTCTCTGATGGGGGTGGGACCCCACCAAGGACTCTCATCTCAGAAGATATTGAGACTATCTTCCAAGATTCCCGGAGAATTTTTTGCCTAAATCATGGTTTTGATTTAATATAATCATACCATGAAGTTAGCAGGATTTCAAGGACTTTTGGAAGTAGCGTCTACTATCCATTAGTCTTTTTTTGATGCCTTGACGGTTCACAGCCGTCTGTAAGCTAGATATGCGTGGTGGGCCGGACAGCCGACCCCCTACGCACCAACAACCGAATAGCAGCACAGATAGAATACAAAGTCTCACTGAAGAGTTATGCCAGAACCACGGTCCCCGTGCGAGCGAGCCAACGTGTCAGCACCACGTTGCCTGATGGAGATGGGTAAGGCCATAAGCCTGTTTAATACCTGGTGGACGTACCAACGGCTTGGACAACTGTCAGCCGCCACTCCCAACCAGAGGAGAATGTAATCTGTGACCTGCGCTGATCCAACAAACTAAGGAGTTTATCTCCTTGTAGCTGCGCTCAATCCTCGTGTTTGAGCGCATACACAAAGAGATAATCGCAGAAACCGGCGATAACACACTTTATAACACACATGAGAAAGACACCAATGCAGGCATAACGTCCTTCCTTTGCGCTATTTTCATAAATTTTAGACCAATAAGGCTATCCAGATAATCCATCCGAATAACCTTATTGTCTAAAAAGTGGTGGGCGCTAACGGACTTGAACCGCTGACCCCCTGCACGTCAAGCAGGTGCTCTAGCCAGCTGAGCTAAGCGCCCAATTTTTTGGTGCTTGATTAGTTTACACGATTCTGGGAGAAAATGCAAGCCCAAAATCAAATTTTGCCAAAATTTTTTTGAAAAAAGGGGCGTGTTAATAAAATCTTAAGAAAATCATCGCGTTGTACTTAATTTGTTCACAATATGCTTTAGGTGTGCTAGAATAAAGGGAAAGAGGACGCCCGGTTGAAATAGTGTTGAACACCCTGCGATATGCTGAAAGGGCAGCGCTCTCCGGGCACCTTCACAGGCTTGCGTCAAATGGAGCAGGAGGCTCCATGGCATATAGGCGTTCTTCCCGGCTTCTTCAGAGGGTGCGGGGGAAAGGAGATTTTTATGGAAGCCTTATCTGCAATCAATTTTCTTCTGGCGGCTTTGTTCGCGGCATGCTACTGCTATCAGGCGGTGTTTCTGGGCGCGCGGCTGCTGCGCAAGCGGCGGACCTTCACGGCGCGCAAACTGTGCCGGTACGCGGTGCTCATCGCCGCCCGCAACGAGAGCGCCGTCATCGCCCAGCTGCTGGAGAGCATCCGGCAGCAGGACTATCCCCAGGACCTGCTGGACATTTATGTGGTGGCGGACAACTGCACCGACGGCACAGCCTCCATTGCCAGAGAGCATGGAGCGCGGGTGTTTGAGCGGCAGAACAAGATGCAGGTGGGCAAGGGCTACGCCCTGGCTTTCCTGCTGGAGCACATTCGGGAGGAGTATCCCCAGGAGCGCTACGACGGCTACTTCGTCTTCGACGCGGACAACCTGCTGGACCCCCACTACGTCACGGAGATGAACAAGGTGTTCTCCAACGGGAACCGGGCCGTAACCGGCTACCGCAACACCAAAAACTTTGGGGACAACTGGATCACCGCGGGCTATGGCATCTGGTTTTTGCGGGAGTCCGAGTACCTGAACCGCCCCCGGGACTACCTGGGCACCAGCTGCGCCGTGTCCGGCACAGGCTTCCTCTTCGCCCAGGATCTGCTGGATGAGCTGGGGGGCTGGGAGTATTTTCTCCTTACAGAAGACCTGGAGTTCACCGCCGACCTGGTGGCCCGGGGCATCCGGATTGCCTATTGCCACGACGCCATGGTCTACGATGAGCAGCCCCAGAGCTTCAAGCAGTCCATCATCCAGCGGTCCCGGTGGGTAAAGGGCTATCTGCAGGTGGTGGCCAAGCGGGGCGGCAGCATGGTCAAGACCATGCTCTGTGACGGAAGCTTCGCTTGCTTCGACATGCTGATGTGCACCATCCCTGCGGTGGTGCTGACCGTCATCAGCCTTGTGCTCAACGCGGCGATGTTTGTTGTGGGCATCACCTCGGCCCGCAGCCAGATGGACATTTTCTTCGCCTCGGTGCTGGTGTCGGTGGTGAACTCCTACGCCACCATGTATCTTCTGGGCGCGGTGACTTTGCTGACGGAGGGCAGGCGCATCCGCTGCTCCCGTGGGAAGAAGATCGCCTATTCCTTCACTTTCCCCTTCTTTGTGTTCTCCTTTGGCATCGCCATGCTGGTGGCGGTGTTCGGCAACATCGAGTGGAAGCCCATCAAGCACAGCGTGGCCCTCTCCATTGGCGATATGGGCAGCGTTTCTCCCCAGGAGCTGCGCAAGCTGCGGAAAAACAGAAAGCTTTGACAAACTTCCCGTGGCAGAGATGTTTCACATCTTCCCGGGGAATTGTGCAAAAGCGCAAGAACGAGAAAACTTGGAATTAGAGCTTTATTAAACTGGCCCCTTGTGTTACAATGAAGTGGACAAGGCGGCCAGTTTTTTTGTGCCGTCCCAAACGAGTGTCCCGGCGTTCCGCTGCCGCTCTGGCGGGGGGCCGGCGCGTGGGAAAAGTTCTGAGGTCCCCTGGCTGTGGGGGCCGGAAAGGTGGAATACATGGTCACACGGGTATTTGTTGAGAAAAAACAGGGCTTTAACATCGAGGCCCAGCACATGCTGGCTGATTTGAAGGGCAACCTGGGCGTTCAGGGGCTGGAGGAGGTGCGTATCCTCAACCGGTACGATGTCTCGGGCCTCAGCAGGGAGCAGTTCGCCGCTGCGGCCCGCGCCATCCTCTCCGAGCCCACCATGGACGCGGTCTACGGCGAGGAGTTCCGGCTTCCGGCGGAATACAAGGTGTTCGCCATGGAGTATCTTCCCGGCCAGTATGACCAGCGGGCGGACTCTGCCGCCCAGTGTGTGCAGCTGCTGACCCAGGGGGAGCGCCCCGCCGTGCTCACCGCCAAGGTCATCGGCTTGAAGGGCCGGATTTCGGACCAGGAGTTTGAGAAGGTCAAAGGGTATCTCATCAACCCGGTGGAGAGCCGGGAGGCCTCTCAGGAAAAGCCGGAAAGCCTGGAGCTGCAGGCTGAGGTTCCCGCGGACGTGGCCCGTGTCACCGGCTTTACCAGCTGGGACGGGGCCCAGATGAAGGAGTACTTCAACTCCATGGGTTTTGCCATGACCCTCTCTGACCTGGAGTTCTGCCGGGATTATTTCCGAGATGAGGAGCACCGGGACCCCACCGTCACCGAGCTGCGGGTTATCGACACCTATTGGAGCGACCACTGCCGCCACACCACCTTCCTCACCCGCCTGAACAAGATCGACGTGGAGCAGGGCGCCCTCAGCGAGGCCGTGGAGAAGGCCCTGCGGGACTACCTCTCCCTGCGGGAGGAGCTGTACCAGGGCAAGGACAAGCCCGTGTCCCTGATGGACATGGCCACCATCGGCGGCAAGTACCTGCGGAAAAAGGGCCTGGTGCCCGACCTGGATGTGAGCGACGAGATCAATGCCTGCTCCATCGAGGCCCCCGTTACCATCGACGGCAAGACCGAGACCTGGCTCATCCAGTTCAAGAACGAGACCCACAATCACCCCACGGAGATCGAGCCCTTCGGCGGGGCCGCCACCTGCCTGGGCGGCGCCATCCGGGACCCCCTCTCCGGCCGGGCCTATGTGTACCAGGCCATGCGGGTCACCGGCAGCGGCGACCCCACCGTCCCCTTTGAAAAGACCCTCCACGGCAAGCTGCCCAGCCGGAAGATCACCACGGGGGCTGCCGCGGGGTATTCCTCCTACGGCAACCAGATCGGCTTGGCCACCGGCCAGGTCACCGAGCTGTACGACCCCGGTTATGTGGCCAAGCGCCTGGAGATCGGCGCGGTCATCGGCGCCTCTCCCAAGGCCAATGTCCGCCGGGAGGAGCCCGTCCCTGGGGATGTGATCGTGCTGCTGGGCGGGGCCACCGGCCGGGACGGCATCGGCGGGGCCACCGGCTCCAGCAAGGCCCACACGGAAAAGAGCGTGGAGGTCTGCGGCGCCGAGGTGCAGAAGGGCAACCCCCCCACCGAGCGGAAGCTCCAGCGCCTGTTCCGGGACCCCAGCGTCTCCACCCTCATCAAGCGCTGCAACGACTTTGGCGCGGGCGGCGTGTGCGTGGCCATCGGCGAGCTGGCCCCCGGCCTTCAGATCGACCTGAACCAGGTGCCCAAGAAATATGAGGGCCTGGACGGCACCGAGCTGGCCATTTCCGAAAGCCAGGAGCGCATGGCCGTGGTGCTGGCACCCCAGGATGTGGAGGAGTTCCAGCGCAAGGCCCGCGAGGAGAACCTGGACGCCACCGTGGTGGCCGTGGTGACAGAGGAGCCCCGGCTGCGCATGGAGTGGCGGGGCGATGAGATTGTCAACCTGTCCCGTGCCTTTTTGGATACCAACGGCGTCACCCAGAACGCCGAGGCCCAGATCACCGCGCCCCAGGGCGAGAGCTACCGCAAGAGCGTGCCCGCCTGCCTGGCCGGCAAAGAGGGTACAGAGGCCCTGAAGGCCAACATGGCCCGGCTGGAGGTCTGCTGCCAAAAGGGCCTGTCCGAGCGGTTCGACTCCAGCATTGGCGCGGGCACGGTGCTGATGCCCTTCTCCGGCGAGTACCAACTGACCCCCGAGGAGGCCATGGTGGCCAAGGTTCCCCTGCTCCACGGCGAGACCGACGACGCCACCGCCATGAGCTACGGCTACATCCCCGGTGTGGCCCGGTACTCCCCCTTTGAGGGCGCCGCCTACGCCGTGGTGGAGAGCCTCTCCAAGCTGGCCGCCGTGGGCGCGGACCCCTTGAAGGCCCGGCTCACCTTCCAGGAGTATTTCGAGCGGCTTCACGATGTGCCCTCCCGCTGGGGCAAGCCCGCCGCCGCGCTGCTGGGCGCCCTGGAAGCCCAGCTGGGCATGGGGCTGCCCTCCATCGGCGGCAAGGACAGCATGTCCGGCTCCTTTGAGCAGCTGGACGTGCCCCCCACCCTGGTGAGCTTCGCCGTCACCATGACCAAGGCAAGCTCGACCATTTTCGCCTGCGCCAAGAAGCCCGGCTCCACTTTCGCGCTGCTGCCCATCCCCGAGGACGAAAACGGCATGCCCAACTGGGAGGCCCTGAAGGCCTACTACCGGGCTGTGCTGCTGCACATCGAGTGCGGGGATATCATCTCCGCCGGCGTGGTCCGGGAGGGCGGCGCCGCTGCCGCTGTGCTGCGGATGTGCTTCGGCAGCAAGACCGGCTTCCGCTTTGCCGAGGGCCTGTCTAAAGAGACCCTGTACGCCCCCCAGGAGGGCGCTTTGGTGGTGGAGCTCTCCAGCGAGGCGGATCTCTCCACCGACGCCGCCCTGTCCCCTGTGATTTTGGGCCGCACCTCCAGCAAGGAGGATGTGAAGCTGGGCGGCGAGCGCATCTCCCTGGAGGAGCTGTGCGCCGCCTGGATGGGCACTTTGGAGAAGATTTTCCCCAACAACGCCCATCCCGTGCCCGTCACCGCGGACGTGCCCCTGTGGGAGAAGCGGGAGAACAAGGCCCCGGCCATCAAGGTGGCCCGGCCCCGGGTGTTCATCCCCGCCTTCCCCGGCACCAACTGCGAGGTGGACTCCGCCCGGGCCTTTGAGAAGGCCGGCGCTGAGACCGAGATCTTGGTGGTGAAGAACCTGTCCGTCTCCGACATTGAGGAGACCATCGAACGGATGGAGAAAGCCATCCGCCGGGCCCAGATTGTCATGCTGCCCGGCGGCTTCTCCGGCGGCGACGAGCCCGAAGGCAGCGGCAAGTTCATCGCCACCACCTTCCGCAACCCCCGCATCGCCCAGGCTGTCACCGATTTGCTGGAAACCAGGGACGGCCTGATGCTGGGCATCTGCAACGGCTTCCAGGCTTTGATTAAGCTGGGCCTGGTGCCCTACGGCAAGATCACCGAGCCCAAGGAGGACGACCCCACCTTGACCTTCAACACCCTGGGCCGCCACGTCAGCCGCATGGTGTACACCCGGGTCACCAGCGTCAAGTCCCCCTGGATGGCGGGCGTGAACGCCGGCGACGTCTTCACCGTGCCCGTGTCCCACGGGGAGGGCCGGTTCGTGGCGGACGACAAGGCTTTGCACAAGCTCATTGAGAACGGGCAGGTGGCCACCCAGTATGTGGACCTGGACGGCCAAGTCAGCGGCGACATCCAATGGAACCCCAACGGCTCTGTGTGCGCCATTGAGGGCATCACCAGCCCGGACGGCCGTGTGCTGGGCAAGATGGGCCACTCCGAGCGCAAGGGCAAGGATTTGTACAAGAACGTCCCCGGCGAGAAGGATCAGCTGCTGTTCGAGAGCGGCGTGAAGTACTTTAAATAATACCCGCGCAGCGGCGAAAAAGTTTCGTCCACCTTTTCAAAGGTGGCAGGGTGTGGGACGGAGTCCCACGGCCTTAACGGCGCAGCCGGGGGAGAAGGAGCAGGGCCGCACGGCGCGCAGTGCATAGGCCCAGGCCCGAACGGCCAGTAGGAAGTTTCCGGGTGGCTCTCCCTGTCACGGCTTGCGCACGGACTGCGGGAGCCACCCACACGTTGCGTTAAATCATCGCCCAGGAGGTGACTTTATATGAAAGAAATACTTAGAAGAACCTGGGCGGAAATCGACCTGGACGCCCTGGCCCGGGATTTTGCCGCTGTGCGGCAGGCGGCCAATCCGAATGCCAAAGTGTGCTGCGTGGTGAAAGCGGACGCCTACGGCCATGGGGCGGTGCGCATGGCCCAGGAATTTGAGGCCCTGGGGGCGGACTGGTTTGCTGTCTCCAATCTGGAAGAGGCCCTGCAGCTGCGGCTGGGGGGCATTTCCCAGCCCATGCTGGTGCTGGGCTATACCCCGCCGGAGGAGGCGGCGTCCCTTGCAAAGCACGCCATTTCCCAGTGCGTGTACAGCCTGGACTACGCGAAGGAACTCTCCCACTGCGCGGTGGAAGCCGGGGTCACGGTGAAGATCCATGTGAAGATCGACACGGGTATGAGCCGCCTGGGCTTTTATTACCAGGACATCAGCCGGGACGAGGCCACCGTGCAGGAGGTGAAGGCCGCCTGCACTCTGCCGGGGCTGTATCCAGAGGGGATTTTCACCCACTTTGCCGTCTCTGATGAGGGGAAAGCCGGGGACGCCTTTACCATGCGGCAGTTCGGCTGCTTTAAGGAGATGATCGAGTCCCTGCTGCGAGAGGATGTCTCTTTTGAGGTGCGCCACTGCGCCAACTCCGCCGCCGTGTTCGACTATCCCCTCTCCCACCTGGATATGGTGCGGGCGGGCATCGTCATCTATGGGCTGTACCCCTCCGGCGCCCTGCGGAATCGCCCGGAGCTGACGCCGGTGCTCTCCCTGAAGTCTGTGGTTTCCCATGTGAAGACCGTACTGCCGGGGGCCACCATCAGCTATGGCCGGAAATTCACCGCGGAAAAGGAGATGCGGGTGGCCACTGTGCCCGTGGGCTATGCCGACGGCTATCCCCGCATCCTCTCCGCCAAAGGGGCCCAGGTGCTCATTGGCGGGAAGCGCTGCCCCATCCTGGGCCGGGTGTGCATGGACCAGCTGATGGCGGACGTGACCGCCCTGCCGCGGGTGAAAGTGGGCGACCTGGTCACCCTCATCGGCCGGGATGGGGAAGAGGAGATCACCGCCGACGAGCTGGCTGCCCTGGAAGGCAGCATCAACTATGAGGTGGTGTGCGGCCTCTCCAAGCGGGTGCCCAGGGTGTACCTGAAAAACGGCCGGGTGGACAGCATCTACAACGCGCTGCTGGGAGAGGGCGGCTGCTGAACGGCCAGCCCTTTGAAAAATAGCCCCGCCCAAACGGGCGCAAAAAGGACCGTCCCCGAAGGGGCGGCCCTTTTTTTGTGGGTCTATGCGGCCCTGCTCTGGGGGAACCACCGCCTGCTCCGCCAGAAGAGCGCGGCGCATACCAGCGCCAGGGCGAAGAGGAGGAGCTCCGTGGGCCAAAGGCCCAGGCCCAGCAGGGCAACGCAGTTAAACAGGGTGTGGCACAGGATGGCCGCTGGGAACAGCAGCCATTTCCGCCTGGCCACAGCCAGAAACACCAGGGAGGTGGCGAACAAGTGGAACAGCACGGCGGAGAACCGTTCCAGCAGGCCGGCGGCGATCCCCAGGGGCGTCACTGCGGCGAACTGGGCGGTCAGGGTATCCAGCTGGCCGGCTGGGAGCAGGCCGGAAAGGGTCTCCTCACCCATGCCCAGCAGGACGCAGAACAGCAGGTTGTTCACATGGGTCATGCCCGCCAGCAAAATCAGTTCGCAGAAGGCGTGGCCCAGCCCGAAGGAGAGGGCGCCTTTCCAGGTGCGGTGGCCGGGGCGGGGCGGCCCGCCGGGAAAGGCCGGCTTGCGGGGCCCCAGCAGCGCTGCGCCTCCCAGCCGAGCAGACTCCTCAAACAGGCCGGCGGTGAAGGCCAGCCCCAAGCCCAGCACCAGGGGAGAGGACTGGGCCAGCG
This sequence comes from Acutalibacter sp. LFL-21, assembly GCF_025630755.1. Taxonomy (NCBI): domain Bacteria; kingdom Bacillati; phylum Bacillota; class Clostridia; order Eubacteriales; family Acutalibacteraceae; genus Acutalibacter; species Acutalibacter sp. LFL-21. Next base: position 13,030 of record NZ_JAOTNT010000005.1, read on the forward strand.
CCTGATACCACCCCTGCCCTGCGCAGAGTTGAAGCAGGGGGATGCGCAGAAGGATTTGGGAGATGAAGAAAGAGAGCAGCCCCAGGGCCATGGGCAAGGGGGAGATTTTTTTGAACAGGCACAGGAACAACAGCAGGAGGATGGGCAGCACCAGCGTGAGGAACAGCGCCAGGGCAAAGCTCCACACCACCTGTACAGATATGTCCATGGAAGGGCCTCCTCATTCCATCAGCAGGGAGAAGGCAAAATCAAACTGGCCTTCCTCCAGGCGGTACTGGGGCAGCAGGGAGGGCCCGCAGGAGTTGGAGCCCACGCCGCTCATTTTGTAATCCACGCACAGCACGGTGCAGCCGCAGGGCTCCAGCTCATAGCTGTGGGCCTTGCCGGCCAGCTCCTCCTGGGTGTAGGGAGAGACATTGAAGGAGAAGGGCTGCTCCGCCGCAGCGGAAAGGGCGAAGGCGCCGTCGGAGAGGGTCACATACCGGCAGCCGCAGTGAGAGGAATTTTCCTGGGGCTTGAGGTAATCCTCGTGCATGGATTCCACGCTTTGGGCGTAGACGCCCAGCCGGGAGGCCCGGTGTTTGTCCACATAGCTCTCATAGGGGCCGTAGGCAAAGTACTCCGCCTCCCCGAACTCCCGGGGCAGGAACAGGCGCACGCCAAACCGGGGCATCCAGGGGAAGCGGGTGTCCCGCTCCCCGTGGAGGGACACGTCCACCCGGCCGTCGGGGGAAACCGTCCACACGGCTTTCACATCCAGGAACCGGCCAATATAAAGGGCGCAGATGCCCACATGGCAGGTAAGGGTGCCGCCCTCCTGCTCCACGGAGTAGACCCGCACGGTGGGCCGGTGATAGCCCGCCTGCTTCCATGAAAAGTCCACAGAGCGGTCGTTGTCTGTGGGGGCCCGGTAGGTGTTCCACTCCATAGGCCGGGAAAGCAGCTCCCGGTTCTTGTAGACCATCTGGGAGAACAGGCCCGTCCGGTTGTCGAACACATAGCGGAAGTCCTCCCCGGTGAAGACCACCTGCCGGGGGCCCGCCTCCACCTGAAGGGCGCCTTCCTCCACAGGGGCGTCCAGGAAGAAGGGTTCCTCGGAGAGGATGAGCTCGTCAAAGCCCAGGGCGTGGCCCGCGGGATAGAAGGGGCTGGCCTTTTTGGCGGTGTAGAAGAAGGTCACGGTGGCAATGCCGCCCTCCGGCAGTTCCGGCAGGGTGATGTCCGCCTCCTGATGGGGGGCGATGGAGGGCATCTCCAGGTTGCCCCCGAAGAGCACCTCCCCGTCCTGCATCACCTCGTAGGAGAGGGCGACGCAGTCCTGGGCGTTGGTAAAGTCCAGATAGTTGTGCAGGCGGAAGGTGCTGCCCTCCAGCCGCTGGGCCCGGATGGGCCGGATGACGTTCTTGTATTCCAGCAGGCCGGTGTGAGGGGTGCGGTCGGGGTAGACCAGGCCGTCCATGCAGAAGTTGCCGTCGTGGGGGAACTCCCCAAAGTCCCCGCCGTAGCGGTAGATGGGCCGGTTGTCCGGGGTGGTTCCGCCGTAGACGGCGTGGTCGCACCACTCCCACACAAAGCCGCCGCAGAAGCCGGGGTACTGCATGATGCGCTGCTGGTAGTCCTCCGCGTCCCCGGGGCCGTTGCCCATGGCGTGGATGTACTCGCACTGGATGAAGGGCATCCGCCGGCCGTGAAGGTTCTCATCCAGCTCCCCGCCGTTGAAGTAGCTGTCCACGGCCTGGGTGGAGGCGTACATCCGGCTGTATAGGTCCAGCATGGAGAAATCCGGCGTGCGGTCCTTGTGGTAGGCCAAAAAGCCTTCATAGTGCAGCAGGCGGGAGGGGTCGTACCCCTTCACCCAGCGGCCGGCGTTCTCAAAGTTCTCGCCCCAGCCGCTCTCGTTGCCCAGGGACCAGATGACCACTGCGGCGTTGTTCTTGTCCCGGATGACGCTGCGCTGCACCCGGTCCAGAATGGCCTTCTTGAACTGGGGGTCGTCGGCGGCGTCGGGGTAGTTCTCCTCCACATGGTAGCCCAGCTTTTCCGCCATGCCGTGGCTCTCGATATCCGCCTCGGCAATGGCGTACAGGCCGTACTCCGAGCACAGCTGCAAAAACCAGGGGGCGTTGGGGTAGTGGCTGGTGCGCACCGCGTTGATGTTGTGGCGCTTCATCAGGCACAGGTCCTTTGCCGCCTGCTCCCGGCTGATGGTGTAGCCGGTGACCGGGTCGCTGTCGTGGCGGTTCACGCCTCGGAACTTGATGGCCACGCCGTTGAGGAAGACCACCCCGTCCCGCACCTCGATCTTCCGCAGGCCCACCTTTTGGGGGATGACCTCGTCTTCCGTGGAGAGGGTCAGGGTGTACTGGGCCGGGTGCTCCGCGTTCCACAGTATGGGATCGTCCAGTTCAAAGACCAGGGGCTCCCCTGTGGAGGAGGCGGTGCCCACCGTGTCCCCATTGGGGGCCTGCAGCAGGGCGCTGACGGCGCACTCCCCGGCGAGCTCCAGTTCCACGGTGATGGTCCCGTGGGAGAAGTCCTGGGAGAAATCCTCTTTCACGAAGAAATCCCGCACATGGTTTTCGGGCCGGGCCAGCAGGTACACGTCCCGGAAGATGCCGCTCATGCGCAGCTTGTCCTGGTCCTCCAGATAGGTGCCGTCGCACCACTGGAGCACCAGCACGGCCAGGGTGTTGTCCCCGGCGGTGAGCAGGGAGGAGATGTCGAACTCCGAGGTGGAGTGGGACACCTGGCTGTACCCGGCAAACTCCCCGTTGACCCACAGGTAGAAGCAGGAGTCCACCCCTTCAAAGTTCAAATACCAGCGGAAGGCGGCGGGGTCGGCCACGTCGATGTGGCGCACATACAGGCCGCAGGGGTTCTCCTCTGGCACGAAGGGCGGGTCGCAGGGGATGGGGTAGCGGACGTTGGTGTACTGGTGACGCCCGTAACCCTGGTTCTGCCAGCAGGAGGGCACGGGGATTTGGCCCATCTCCTCCTCGTCAAAGGCCAGGCCGTCCTCCAGGTCCAGAATGTCCTGGCAGGAGGGGAAGTATTGGAAAGACCAGGCGCCGTTTAAGGAGACCACCCGGGAAGAAAGGCCGTTTTCGGCCTCTTTCTCATCGGCAAAGGGGATATAATAGCTTCGGTCGGGACAGGTTCCCACATGCAGGATCTGGGGGTCCTCGTGGGTGTAGTGGGGCTTCAGGTTCATACAACTCTTCCTTTCTTCCTCCCAGGAATTGCTTTTTCCAGGGAGAAACGGTATACTCTTATAAACGTAGCTTACAATGATTTTTCTGCCGCGTCAATGTCTATTTTGCGTAAAAATGGAAAGAACGTGCGGTTTTCCCGTTCCATTTGAAAGGTGTGATTCTATGGGGGCTGGCGCAATCGGGGCCGGTGTGTTCGGCGGGGCGGCGCTCCTTTTGGCAGGCCGGAAATTTTCCCGGGACAGCTTGGAAAAGCGGGGGTTTGCTCTGTGGGCTTCCCTGCTGTTTTTGGGGGCTCTGTCTCTGCGGCTGTACCTGGGGTATTCCTCCGAAGGCTTTACCACAGACCTGGATACCTTTAAATCCTGGGCTAACCTGGCCAATTCCGTGGGCTTTGGACAGATCTATCACGAGGACATTTTCCTGGACTATCCCCCCGGCTACCTGTATGTGCTGGTGTTTTTAGAGAAGCTGCGGCTGCTGCTGGGGCTGCCCATGGAGAGCCAGGCCTACTCCCTGCTCATCAAGATGCCCTCTATCCTGGCGGACCTGTTCTGCGGGGGGGCGGTGCTGCTGCTGGCCCAGCGGAAGCTGGGGGAGAAAAGCGCCCTGCTGCTTTCGGGGGCCTACCTCTTCTGCCCGGCGGTGTTTTTGAACTCTGCCCAATGGGGCCAGGCAGACTCCTTTTGCACGGCCATCCTTCTGGGTTCTCTGTTGCTCCTCTGTCAGGAGCGGTATATCCCCTCCGCGGTGCTGTATGGGCTTTCCATTGCCTGCAAGCCCCAAATGTTTATCTTTGCCCCCCTGTACCTGTTCTTCGCCCTCAAGCGCCGCCGGTTCGGCATGCTGGGCCTGGGGGTGCTGCTGGCAGTGGGGACATTGCTGCTGACCGCCCTGCCCTTTACCCAGGACTTCAACTTTCTTTGGCTGCTGGAACGCTACCAGTCCACCCTGGACTATTACAGCTTTTACTCTGTAAACGCCTACAACTTCTGGAGCCTGATCGGCTGGAACTGGAAGGCTCTGCCCGCCGGCCTTGCGGGGGACGCCCTGGACCTGCTGGGGGCGGTGATCGCCACGGTGCTGTGCGGCGTGTGGGTGTTCCGCGCCAAGAGCAGGGCGGTGGTGTTCTACTGCCCCGCCCTGTTGATGGCGGCCATGTACGCCTTCTCTGTGAAGATGCACGAGCGCTACCTGTTCCCGGCTCTGCTGTTCCTGCTGCTGTCCTTTGTCTTCACCCAGGACAAGGGGGTGCTGCGGGCCTTTGCCCTGTGCGCTGTGGCCCATTACGCCAATGTGGCCTATGTGCTGTGGCAGTTCCGGGAATATTACAACAGCTACAACCCCAATACGGGGCTTACCCGGGCCCTTTCAGCCATGCAGCTGGCGGCCTTGGGGTACGCTGTCTGGGTGGGGGCCCGGGTATTCCTGCGGGGGGACGTGCGCCTGGGAGAGGCCCCCCAGCCCGGACCCCTGCTGGACCGTTCCGCTGTGGACAGCCGCTTCTACAGGCGGGACTGGGCCGCCCTTCTGCTGGTGACGTTGGCCTACGCCTGCTTTGCCTTTTCCCATTTGGGGGATACCCAGACGGCCCTGACCTCTTGGACACCCCAGCAGGGAGAGAGTGTGGTGCTGGAGGCCGATGGGGAGTGTGCCACTCTCACCTACCTGCCGGGTATTGCCCCGGACAGCGCCCACTACGCCGCCCGGGTGGGGGTGAATATCCAAGTGGAGACCAGCCAGGACGGGGAGACCTGGACCGACTGCGGCACCCTCACCGACGGCAGCGTCTTTGCCTGGAAGCAGTACCAGCTCTCCGCCCCGGGGCGCTATGTGCGGCTCACCGCCCTGGACGGCAGCGTCACCCTGAACGAGGCCTCCCTTTTTTACACGGGCACCCGGGTGCAGGCCACGGTCCTCAGCCGGGACCCCGCCGCCCAAGCCCTGGTGGATGAGCAGCAGGTGGTGCCGGCTTACACCACCTATGAGAACTCCACCTACTTTGATGAAATCTACCACGCCCGCACCGCCTACGAGCACATCCTGGGGTTAGAGCCCTATGAGAACACCCACCCCACCCTGGGCAAGCTCATCATCTCTTTGGGCATCCGTATTTTTGGGATGAACCCCTTTGGCTGGCGGTTCATGGGGGCGCTGTTCGGGGTGCTGATGCTGCCGGTGCTGTACCACCTTCTCAAGCAGCTGTTCGGCCGCACCCGGCTGTGCACAGCGGGAACCCTGCTCTTCGCCTTTGACTTCATGCACTTCACCCAGACCCGCATCGCCACCATCGACACCTACGCCGTGTTTTTCCTGCTGCTGATGTACGATGCCATGCTGGTGTTCCTGCGGCGGGACCTGCTCCGGGACAGCTGGAAAAAGCTGCTGCCGCCCCTGCTGGCCTGCGGGGTGTTTACCGGCCTGGGCATTGCCGCCAAGTGGACGGCGGCCTATGGGGCCCTGGGACTGGCGGCCCTGTTCTTCGGCAAGCTGCTCTTTACATACTGGGACGCCCGCCGCCGGGGAGAGGAAACCATTGCCCTTTTAGTGAAGTGCGGCAAGCTGTGCGCCTGGTGCTGCCTGTTCTTCCTGGCGCTGCCCTTTGGCATCTACTTTGGGGCCTTCCTGCCCATTACCACCCTTTCCCACAATGCGGGAAATCTGTGGGGGGCCTTCTGGAACTACCAGGCGACCATGTTTCGATACCACTCCACGCTGGAGGCCACCCACAGCTTTGCCTCCCCCTGGTACGAGTGGCCGTTGGATATCCGGCCCATCTGGTATTTCGCGGGAGACACCCAAGAGGGATACAGCACCATTTCCGCCTTTGGAAACCCCCTGCTGTGGTGGGCGGGCATCCCAGCCCTGGGGGCGGCTGCCTGTCTCTGGTGGAAGGAGCGCTTCCGCTGGGCGGGGCTGGTGCTGGCGGGATTCCTCTCGGTGTACCTGCCCTGGGTATTGGTGCCAAGGCTGACCTTTATCTACCACTACTTCACTGCGGTGCCCTTTTTGGTGGTGGCACTGTGCGGCGTATTCTCTCTGCTGTACCAGCGCGGAGGTTTTGCCCGGCAGCTCACCTTCCCCGGCGGCATCCAGTGCTCCGGTGCCACCCTGCTGCTGGCGGCGTTTACAGCGGCCTGCCTGCTGCTGTTCGCGGTGTACTTCCCGGTACTGTCCGGCTCCCCCACCACCCGGGACTACGCCAACGCTTTGGAGCTTTTCGAGACCTGGTACTTTGCCTAGCCGCAGCCGAAAAACAGAGAAAGGGCCGTCCCCAAAGGGACGGCCCTTTCTTCGCTGCTGTCTAGGCAGAGGGGCAGGCTTCACGGCAGGGCGAGCAGACGCCTGCCGGCCTCTACTGCGGCGGCAAAGCACTGGTCCCCCACGCTGCGGCCCAAATGGGGCAGGCCCCTGGCGTCCCAGGCGGGGGCGTCCAGGTTGTCCGCGGCAAAGAAAAATTGGGCGAAGCGCAGCCCGCGGAACTGGGCCACCGCCGCCAGGGAGGCACATTCCATCTCCACACACAGGCATCCCTGCTCCCGGCGGCGCCGCACCTTGCCCCGGGTCTCCCGGTAAAAGCCATCGGTGGTCCAGGTTTTGCCCTCCACGAAGGGCAGGCCCAGGCTCTCCAGGGCCTGCCGGCAGGCGGCCACGCAGGCGGGGTCCAGGGCCACCTCGTCCGCAGGCGGCAGATAGTGGTAGGAGAGCCCTTCGTCCCGGACGGCGGCAGTGGGCAGAATCAGGTGCCCGTCGGTGATCTCGCCCTGCAGCACCCCGCAGGAGCCAAAGAACACAAAGCACCGCCCGCCGTGGGCCGCCAGCTCCTCCATCATGCTGCCGGAGGCGGCCCCTCCCACATGGGGCACGAACAGGGCGAATTCCTGGCCCAAGGCCCGGACCCGGTACACGGGCACCGGGCCGCTGCAGAAGCGCAGGGCCAGGATCTCCTCCCCGCCAAAGCGCTGGAGCAGGCTTTCCACAATGGGCTGGGAGTACACGCCCATGCACATCTGGGGGAAACCGGGAAGGGGGGAAAAGTTGTCCTCTGGGTTGATGACCGCTTTGCGGTCCGGGTCAAAGTCGCTGCAGAGCATGGGGCATGCCTCCTTACAATAAATTTTATCCATTGTATGAAAATGGGCAGGATTTGTCAAGAGGCGGGCCCGGGGATTCCTTGACAATCCCCGCTCTTTCTTCTACAATGGTTTCATCGACCCAGAGGGAGGAGTTCATCATGCCGAAGATTGCCACTTTTTACGACCATATTGTGGACGTGTCCCGCCAGGAGAGCTGCTCTGTGGTAGACGCCCTGAAGCTGGCCCGGGAGCTGGGCGCGGAGGCCGTGGAGGCCTCTGCCAACAACCTTGTGGGCCGGGAGGATGAAATGGGCCAGGAGCTGGCCATGGCGGACCTGTCCATTTCCAGCGTGCCCTCTTATTTCGACTTTGGCCGGGACTTCGATGTGGAGCGGCAGGCGCTGCCCATTTTAGAGGCCGCCCAATACCTGGGGGCGGACCGGCTGCTGGTCATCCCCGGGTTTTTCCAGGAGGGGGATTCCCCCGAGGAACGGGAAGCCCAATTGGAGGGGATGGTGGAAGGTGTCAACCGGCTGGCAGACTTGGCCGCGGGCTACGGGCTCTCTCTGGTGATGGAGGAATACGACAGCGAGGCCGCCCCCTTTTCCTCGGCGGCGGGGGTGCGGTATTTCCTGGACCGCTGCCCGGGGCTTGCCTGCGCCTTCGATACGGGGAACTTCCGTTTTGCCGGGGAGGACCTTTTAGAGGCCTATGACCTGCTGCGGGACCGGGTGGCCCACGTCCACCTGAAGGACCGCTCCTTTGTCCAGCGGAACGGAGAGGGCCCCAAAGTGGCCATGGACGGCACACCCCTGTACCCCTGCCCTGTGGGCGGCGGGGACCTTCCGGTGGCAGAGGTGGTCTCCCGGCTGAGGCGGGATGGATATGGCGGCATTTACACCATTGAGCATTACGGCGCCAGCAGCGCCCTGGATTACCTGCGCCGGTCCATTGACTGGGTGAAGGAGCAGCTGGGGATCTAAACTGGAGAGAGGGAAAGCGGCCCTGATTTGGGGCTGCTTTTTTGTGGCCGTGCCCCGGAAAAAAGCCTTTCCTTTTCCCATGAAAAGGAGTACTATAGGAAAGGCTTTTCAAAAAATCCGTTGCGAGGTGTAGAGCATGGCCGTGGAAAACGACCTGGGAAGAGATAAAATCAGCCGGCTGGTGTGGCGCATCGCCATCCCCAGCATGCTGGGGCAGTTTGTCAGCGTGCTGTACAGCATTGTGGATAGGATGTACATTGGCAACATCCCCGAAATTGGGGACGTGGCCCTGGCCGGCGTGGGGGTGTGCGGCCCCGTGGTGACCATGGTGGGCTCGGTGGCGGTGCTGGTGGGTGTGGGCGGTGCGCCCCTGGTGAGCATCCGCATGGGCGAGGAGGACCTCTCCGCCGCCAAAAAGGTGCTGGCCAACTGCTTTTTGATGCTTCTGGTGTTCTCGGTGCTGCTCATCGGGGGAATTCTCCCCTTCCGGGAGCCCATGCTGCGGCTGTTCGGCGCCAGCGACGCCACCTACCCTTTTGCCGAGGAGTACTTTACCGCCTACTTGTGCGGCACCTTCTTCGCCTTGGCGGCCAGCGGCTTAAACCAGTTCATCATCTGCCAGGGCTTTGCCAAAATCGGCATGGCCTCGGTGATGCTGGGCGCGGCGCTGAACATCGTGCTGGACCCGGTGTTCATCTTCGCCCTGGGCATGGGCGTGCGGGGGGCGGCCATCGCCACGGTGATTTCCCAGGCGGCCAGCGCGGCCTTTGTAATTCTCTTCCTCTTCGGCAAGCGGGTGCAGGTGCCCATCACCTTTGGCGGCTATGACCTGCGGGTGATGGGCCGGGTGCTGGTGATGGGCTTCACGCCCTTCCTCATTGTGGCGGTGGACAACGTGATGATTATTGCCATGAACGCCATTTTGCAGCGCACCGGCGGTGCCGATGGGGACATGCTGGTCACCTGCAACACCATTGTGCAGAGCTTTATGCTGGTGGTCACCATGCCTTTGGGGGGCATCAGCGGCGGCACCCAGGGGATTCTGGGCTTTAACTACGGCGCCCGCCAGGTGGACCGGGTACGCCAGGCCCAGAAGTACATTGTGGGCCTGTGCGTGGGCTACACGGCCCTGCTGTTTGTGCTGGCCCGGGTGGCGGGGCCTCTGTTTGTGCGGCTGTTCACCCAGGACCCCGAGCTGGCCCAAGAGGCCTTTGACGCGATCAAGGTCTGCACCCTGGCCATCATCCCCCTGGGAGTGCAGTACGAGCTGGTGGACGGCTTTACGGGTATCGGCCAGGTGCGGTTTTCCCTGCCCCTGTCCTTCTGGCGGAAGCTGGTGTACTTTGTAGCCATCTTTGCCCTGCCCGCGGCTTTTGGGGCCCGGGCCGCTTTCTACGCCGAGCCCCTGTCCGACATCCTGGGCCCGGCTGTGACCATCGTGGTGTATTTCCTGGCCATGGGGAAGATTTTGCGGGAGCGGGCCGTGACTGGCCTGAACAATTCGTACCAAGGGGGTCTTGGTCCCCAGTGAGGACCGTCCAGGACCGGTCTCCGCTGCCGCGTCGGTTGGTGATGGACGCAGCCCACTGGGCTGCATCACCCGAGCCGGCAGGCGAGACCGGTGCGCTCACGCCTGATTGAGAGGGAAGAACACGTCCGCGCCAATGGTTTTGCTTTGGGCAAAGGGGCGGTTCGCGCCCCGTCCCGCGGCATGGGTCCAGCGTTACGCTGGTCTTTGCTTCTTTCTTTCAAGAAAGAAGAGCAAAAAAGAGAAGGACCGTCCTGCTGGACGGCCCTTTCTTTCTGCTCTTTTTGGTTTTACAGCATGGTGATCACATGGCGGGGGCAGGCTTCCACGCACTGGCCGCAGGCAGTGCATTTCTGCGGGTCCACCTGGGCCAGGCCGTTCTCCACGGTGATGGCGCCGAACGGACAGGTGCGCATGCACTTGCCGCAGCCGATGCAGCCGATCTTGCACACGGCCATGGTGCCCTTGGCCTTGTCGCAGCTGGAGCACCGCACTACCGCCTGCTTTTTCAGGGGCACCAGGGAGATGATCCCCTTGGGGCAGGCGGCTACGCACTGGGAGCAGCCCTTGCACTTTGCAGGGTCCACCTGGGCCAGGCCGTTGCACACGGTGATGGCCCCGTACTCGCAGGCCCGCTGGCAGTCCCCCAGGCCCATGCAGCCAAAGCGGCAGCTGGTGACGCCCCCCATGAGGAAGGCCGCCGCCGAACAGCTTTGAATGCCGTCGTAGAGCATCTTGTCGGTGGTGTTGTCGTAGCTGCCCAGGCAGTGGACCAGGGCGGTTTTGTACTCCATTTCCACCTCGCCGCCGCCCAAAAGCTCCGCGCACTTCTGGGCCACCTCCGCCCCGCCGGGAGAGCACAGGCCGGGCTTGGCTTCGCCCTTGGCCATGGCCGCTGCGTAGCCGGGACATCCCGAGTACCCGCAGGCGCCGCAGTTGGCCCCGGGGAGGATCTCCTCCAGCGCTTCGGCTTTTTCATCCTTGGGCACCGCCATGACGATGGAGGCCACCGCCAAGATTACGCCGGCCAGCAGGCCGATGATGCCCACAATTAAAATGGGAGTGAGTATTTCCATATCCGCGCCCTCCCTTTACAGCAGGTTGTCGACCACGCCGTTAAAGCCCAGGAAGCTTACCGCCACCAGGGAGGCGGCCACCAGGGTGATGGGCAGGCCCTTAAAGGTTTCGGGAATGTCACAGTTCTCCAGGCGCTCCCGCACGCCGGCAAAGAGCACCATGGCCACCAAAAAGCCGATGCCCGAGCCAAAGGAGTTGACCAAGGACTGCAGGTATCCAAAGGTGGGGTCCTCCGCGCCCTTTTCCAGCACCAGCATGGTCACGCCCAGCACGGCGCAGTTGGTGGTGATCAGCGGCAGGTAAATGCCCAGGGCGTTGTACAGCGGGGGCATGTATTTGCGCAGGGCCGTCTCCAGCAGCTGCACCAGGGCGGCGATGACCAGGATAAACACGATGGTCTGCAAATAGCCCAGCCCGTTGGGCACCAGCAGGTAGGTGTACAGGGGCCAGGTCACCGCGGTGGAGATGACCATTACCACGGTGACGGCGCAGCTCATGCCCACGGCGGTGTCCAGCTTTTTGGAGACGCCCAAAAAGGGGCAGATGCCCAAGAACTTGTTCAAAACGTAGTTTTCCGTCAAAATGGCCGCCAGGAAAATGGCCACCAGTTGTTTGATCGTCTGTCCATCCATCAGTGTGCGGCCTCCTTTCCGTGGTCCTTCTCACTCAGTTTGGAGCAGGAAGCTGCCAGGGGGCAGTGGGCGCAGCCCGTGGATTCCGGCGCCTTGCCCTCTTCGGAGAGCTTGCCCGCCAGGGCCACCAGCATGCCGAACACAAAGAACCCGCCGGGAGGCAGTAGGAAGATAATGATGGGCTCCATAAAGTTGGAGAGGATGGGGATGCCGAACACCGTGCCGGCCCCCAGCAGCTCCCGGATGATGCCCATGGCCAGCAGGGTGGCGGTAAAGCCCACGCCCATGCCCAGGCCGTCCAGCAGGGAGGGGAGCACCTTGTTCTTGCTGGCGAACATCTCAGCCCGGCCCAGGATGATGCAGTTGACCACGATCAGGGGCAGGAACACCCCCAGGGCGTCGTCCAGGGCGGGGGAGAAAGCCTGGATGAACAGCTGCACAATGGTGACGAACCCCGCCACAATGGTGATGAACGCCGGGATGCGCACCTTGTCCGGGATGACCTTCCGCAGCAGGGAGATAACCCCGTTGGAACACACTAGCACAAAGGTGGTGGCGGCCCCCATGCCGATGGCGTTGGAGGCGGCGGTGGTCACTGCCAGGGTGGCGCAGCAGCCCAGCACCAGCCGAAGCACCGGGTTTTCCTTGATGATGCCCTTGGTGAACTCGTGGAGCAGGCCGTTCTTCTTCTTTTCCACGGTCACGCGCCTCCTTTCACTTCATAGTATTGCTCGATGGCCTGGTTGACGGCGTTGGTCACCGCGGTGGAGGTGACGGTGGCGCCGGTCATGGCCTCAATCTGCCCCTGGCTGGGCGCCTGGTACTTGATGACTGAAAGGCCGCCTTCCGGGGCGGGCTGCAGGTACTGGTTCAGAAAGTCGGGCTTTTCGGCGTTGGCGCCCAGGCCGGGAGTCTCATCGTGGGAAAGGATGACCACGCCGGTAATGTTCCCTTCCGCGTCAATGCCGGTCATCACGCTGACCGTTCCGCCGTAGCCGCTGGCCTCTGTCTCAAACACATAGCCCACGGTCTGGCCGCCGGCGGTGCCGGCGTAGTAGGCCCCGTCCTCTTGGCTCTCAAAGGCTTCCGCCGCCGGGAGCACAATCTTCCGGGAGGCCTCGGCGTTTTCCGCGGCTAGCTGGGCAATGCGGTCCTGGGTCACCAGGTTGGTGCCCGCCAGGGCGGCGGAGACCACTACGCAGATGATGAACAGCACGGCCGTTGGCTTGAGGACGCTTTTAAAATCCAGCTTCATTCCTTCGCGCCCCCCTTCCGGACTTTTTTCGGGCTGCCAAATGCCCGGGGCTTCACATACCGCTCAATCAGGGGGGTGAGAATGTTCATCAGGATGATGGAGTAAGAGACGCCCTCTGGCAGGGAGCCAAACTCCCGAATGACCATGGTCAGGGCACCGCAGCCAATGGCGAAGATCACGCGGCCCCAGAAGTACAGGGGGCTGGTGGTGTAGTCCGTAGCCATAAAGAAGGCCCCCAGCAGCAGTCCGCCGGAGAGCAGGTCGAACAGGGGGTCCCGGCCGAAGAGGGCGGAGAACACCGCCGCCGTGGCCAGATAGGTCACGGGGATGACCGGGCTGATGACCCGGCGGGCGATGAGGTAGGCCCCGCCGATCAGGATGGCCAGGGCGCAGGTCTCGCCCAGGCAGCCCCCGGTGTTGCCCAAAAACAGGTCCAGATAGGAGGGCAGCTCCCCGCCGCCCTCCTTCAGAATGCCCAGGGGGGTGGCCGTGGTCACCGCGTCGGCGGTGGCGGCGTAGTCAAAGGGCTGCACCCAATGGGTCATCCGGGAAGGGAAGGAGTTGAGCAGGATGATGCGGGCGGTCAGGGCGGGGTTGACAAAGTTCTGCCCAATGCCGCCGAACATCTGCTTGACCACGATGATGGCCGCCGCGCAGCCGAACACCGCCATCAGCGGGTTCAGGGTGACGGGCAGGTTCAGGGCCAGCAGGATGCCGGTGACCACGCAGCTCAGGTCCCCCACGGTCTGGGGGCGCTTCATGACTTTGCGGCACAGGTACTCAAAGAGAATGCAGGCGGCCACGCAGGTCAGGATCAGCGCTGCCGCCCGGATGCCGAACAGGATGACCGAGGCGATCATGGCTGGGGTTAAGGCGATGATCACATCCAGCATGATGTTCTGGGTGGTCCTCCCGCCGTTGAAGTGGGGGGAGGATGAGACGATGAGTTTTTCCATTTACTTCTTCCCTCCCGCTTTTCTCACATAGCTCTTGCCCAGCCGGATGGCCTGGACCAGCCTTCGGCCCGCCGGGCAGGAGAAGGAGCAGCAGCCGCACTCCATGCAGGTCATCACATGCAGGGACTGCAGGGCTTCTACGTCCTTGCGCTCCGCGGCCTGTTCCAATTTGGTGGGCATCAGCTGCATGGGGCATGCGGCCACGCAGCGCCCGCAGCGGATGCAGGCGGTGGGCTGGCGCAGGGCAGCCTCCCGCTCATCAAAGGCCAGGATGGCGTTGTTCTGCTTTAAAATGGGCAGCTCGTCGCTGGTGATGGCCACGCCCATCATGGGGCCGCCCATAATCAGCTTCTTGGGCTCTGCCTTATAGCCGCCGCAGAAAGCCACCACATCCTTGATGGGGGTGCCCACCGGCACAATGACGTTTTGGGGATGGGCAATGGCAGAGCCGTCTAGGGTCACCCGCTTCAGGGTCAGGGGCATGCCGGTGCGCATGTAGCTTGCCAAAAAGGAGATGGAGCCAATGTTCATCACCAGGCAGCCCACGTCGGCGGGCAGCTTCCCCTCGGGGACTTTCCTTCCCGTACAGGCCTGCACCAGGACTTTCTCGGCGCCCTGGGGGTAGCGGCTCTTCAGGGGCAGCACCCGCACCTGGTCCAGGGGGTCCCGCTGGGGGTCGCCGGCAATCTCCGAAAGCCTTTGGATGACGTCGGGCTTGTTGTCCTCCACGGCGATGAGCACCCGCTGTACCTCCAGAATCTCCTTGACCTTATAGATGCCCTCCAGCACGTTTTTGCCGTTCTCCAGGGCCTCCCGGTGGTCAGAGGTGACGTAGGGCTCGCATTCCGCCACGTTGACGATGAGGGTGTCGATCTGCTTGCCTTCAGGGACATTCAGTTTGACATGGGCGGGAAAACCTGCCCCTCCCAGGCCCACCAGCCCAGCGCTGCGGGCCGCGGCGGCCAGCTCCTCTTTCGTGGTGATGGCCGCAGGGGGATAGATGGCAGGGTCCTTTTCCATTTTTCCGTCAGAGCGGATGACCACCGCCTGGGTCATCTGTCCGCCGGTGAGCATGACAGTGGTGAGCTCCTCCACCGTGCCCGAGACGGAGGCGTGCACCGGTGCGGATACATAAGCGTCGCTGTCGCCTACCACAGTGCCCACAAAGACCGTGTCCCCCTTTTTTACAGTGGGGACACAGGGGGCGCCAAGATGCTGCTGCATGGGCAGGATGACCCGTTCCGGGGGCGGCATGGTGGCAGTGGGAAGCTCCCATGTATTCTTGTGGTGGGGCACCGCCGCTCCGCCGTGAGTGCGGAAGGGATGCTTTGGAAATTCCATGATGATACCAGCCTTTCCTATGGTTCGGTCAACCAGGCTTCCTCTTAAAAATGGAAGAAGCTTGTACCACAATTCATTGTAACCGAAAACAAGGGAACTCGCAAGATAAATAAAAAATTGTCAAAGACCTGTGGTATAATAAGGGTATCTTCCCGATACCGCGGGAAAAAACCGTGGGGAAAAATTTTTTCTCCCCCCCGTGAATGAAACGACCGTCTTGGTTCGTATTCCCCATAGAAAGGCCCGCAAGGGGCCGGAATATAAGGAGGAATTTTCCATGAAAAAGCTGTTTGCCCTGCTGTTGGCCCTGATGTTGGTGCTGAGTCTGGGAGGAACCGCTGCCCTGGCCGCGGGAGGCCGCCATGGACAGGGGATGGGCCGCGGCCGCCAGGCCCAGAACTTTGTGGACGCCGACGGCGACGGAGTCTGCGACCGCTGGACGGAGGGCCGTGGCCAGAACTTTGTGGATGCCGATGGCGATAGGGTCTGCGACCGCTGGACGGAGGGCCGCGGCCAGAACTTTGTGGACGCCGATGGCGACGGGGTCTGCGACCGCTGGACGGAGGGCCGTGGCCAGAACTTTGTGGATGCCGATGGCGACGGGGTCTGCGACCGCTGGACGGGCTGCCGGGGAGGCCGCAGCGTGGGCCGCTGGGCCTGCCTGGGCCAGAAAGTGTAAGGCGCTGAGTTTTTATTGAAAAGGGGGAAGGGGAGTGAGAAGCGAGGAGGAGGTCCGCCGGGCGCTGGACGCCTATGGCGACATGGTGTGGCGGGTGTGCATGGTGCACCTGAAAAACCGGGACGACGCCCAGGACATCCTGCAGAACGTGCTGCTGAAGTTTGCCCAGCACACCCGTCCCTTCCAAAGCCCAGAGCACGAAAAGGCCTGGGTGCTGCGGGTGGCCATCAACGAGAGCCGTGACCTGCTGCGGGACGCTTTCCGCAGCCGCTCCGCCCCGTGGGAGGAGGTGCTCTCCCAGCAGGGCCAGCCGGTGGAAGAGGAGTACCGGGAGCTTTTGCGGGCGGTGCTCTCCCTTCCCCCCAAGTACCGGGACGCGGTGTACCTCTATTATTATGAGGGCTACCGGGCCGCTGAGATTGGAAAGCTGCTGGGAAAAAACGTCAACACAGTCTACACCCTGCTGGAGCGGTCCCGCAAGCTCCTGCGGGACCAGTTGGAAGGAGGCGGCAGTCATGGATGAACAGGTGCGCAGAGCCTTGGACCAGCTGCGCCCCCCTGAAGCTGTGAAAGCCCAAGCCTGGGAGGGGGTCTCCCAAAGGCTGGGGCGCAGGCGCAGGCCCGCGCTGCGCTGGGCAGCGGCCGCAGCGGCGCTGGCGGTGTTCCTGATGACGGCAGGAGGCTGGGTGTACTTCACTCCCACAGTTTACCTCAGCGTAGAGGCGGGCCCCGCCTGGGAGCTGGGGGTGAACCGGTTTGGCACCGTGGTGGCAGTGGAGCCTGCCTCCCAGAGCGCCTGCCTGTGGCAGCCCTACCGGCAAGCGCTGGAAAAGCTCTTAAATGGGGCGGAGGAAGCCTCTGTGACGGTGACGGGAAAGGATGCCTCCCAGTGCCAGGCGGTCCTGAGCCAGGTGGAGGAGGACACCGCCGGGGAAAACGTGGCCTGCCAGTCCGCGGACTGGGAGGAGCGGCAGGCCGCCCAGGCGGCGGGCCTGCCCCTGGGGAAGTACCGGGTCTATGCGGAGATCGCCGCCCTGGATGGGGCGTTCACCCCCGAAGAGGCCCAGTCGATGACCATGCGCCAGCTGTGGGACCTGCTGGAGGAGCTTTCCGGCCAAGGCCAAGCCCCTGCCCAAGAGGAGGGCGTGGAAAGCCAGCCCACGGAGGAAAGCGCCTCCCCAGGGCAGGGGAAGGGCGGCCACGGCCAGGGCCAGAACGGAAAAGGCTATGGCCGCCAGCGAGGGAAAAGGGAAACACCATAAAAGAGAGGGAAGGCCCCGGGGCCTTCCCTCTCTTTCTACAGGTATCTCTGGCTCGTTTACTTTTGGCTTTGCAGGGGCTGCGGCTGCTGGGAATCCGGGCTTGGGGCCGTCTCCCGCTCTTTGCGCACCATTTCACGCCAGATGGTCAGCAGCATGGTGATGTAGCAGGCCCCGCCCCCGATGAAGTTGGAAATGGGCTCTGCCAGGAACACACCGGTCACTCCCAAGCCAAAGAGATAGGGGAGCAGCAGCGTCAAAGGCGTGACGATAATCACCTTGCGGAACAGGGAGAAAAACACCGCCTGTTTGGAGCGCCCCAGTGCCACGGCGGCGCTTTGGCCGGCCATTTGCAGGCTCATCATAAAGAAGCCGAAGAAGTAGATGTGCATGCTGGGAACAGCGGCCTCCCGCAGGGCCTCTTCGCTGGAGAACAGGCCGATAAAGAACCGGGGAAACAAAAGCAGCAGCAGCCACACCGCGGTGGTGTACACCACGCAGACAACCGTGGTGAACAATATGCCCGAGCGCACCCGCCGGTACTTTTGGGCGCCGTAGTTAAAGCCCATCACCGGCTGGGCGGCGCTGGTCACGCCGTTAATGGGGGTGGAGACCACCTCCCGCACCGAGTTGAGAATGGTCATCACGCCCACATACAGGTCCCCGCCAAAGGCCTGCAGGGTGGAGTTGCAGGCCACCTGCACAATGGAGTTGGTAATGGCCATGACAAAGCTGGAGAAGCCCAGGCAGAGGATCTGCCACACCAGCCTGGGGTTCAGCTTCATGGCGGGCCGCTCGATGCGGATGAGGGCCTTCTTCCCCCGCAGGAAGGAAACCGCCCACACCGCCGAGAGGAACTGGGAGAGGATGGTGGCCAGGGCAGCCCCTTGCACCCCCATGCCAAACACGAAGATAAAGATGGGGTCCAGCACAATGTTGGTCACCGCGCCGATGAGCACGGTCATCATGCCCTTGCGCCCAAAGCCCTGGGCATTGATGAACTGGTTCATACCCAGGCTGATCATGACGAATACGCTGCCGCAGATGTAAATGGTGATGTACCCATCCGCGTAGGGATAGGTCACGTCGCTGGCGCCAAAGGCGTAGAGCAGGGGCTTTTTGATGAGCAGGATCACCGCCGTCAGCACCACGCCGGTGCCCACCAGCAGGGAAAAGGTGTTGCCCATAATCTGCCGGGCCTTGTCCAGGTGGCCCCGGCCCCGCTCGATGGAGAACAGGGGAGAGCCGCCCATGCCGAACAGGTTGGCAAAGGCCGTGACAATGGAAATGATGGGGAACGTAAGGCCAATGCCCGTCAGGGCGTCCGCGGCGGCGTTGGGAAGGTGGCCAATGTACATCCGGTCCACCACGCTGTACAGCACGTTGATGAGCTGGGCCACTGTCATGGGCAGGGCCAGCCGCAAAATGTTGCTGGATACGCTGCCTTTGGAAAAATCGCTGGCTTGGGTGTTGGTCATGGGCTGCATCCGTTCCTTTCTGGGGGAAGTTTGTTGCTTTATCAACTATTTTACAGGAAATCCCCCCAAGATGCAAGCGGCGGTCCCAAAGTGCCCCGCATCCAAAAAGTGCGGGGGCAGCCCGCTCCCTTTTGTCTACAATCAACTAAGGGAGGGAGGGGCGGCAAAAACCCAGGTTTTTGGCCAAATTCGGGCTTTTCAAGCGGGCTGTTTGGTGCTATAATAAATCGGTTAATGTGAAACGAGCGCTTTGTGAAATTGGAATGCGAAAAGGCCTGGAAGCGCCCCCGCGGATTCAAAAAACCAGGCACTCCGCAGAAAGGAACGATGGGATATGGCAAAGAGAGAAGATTTGCGCAACGTGGCCATCATCGCCCACGTGGACCACGGCAAGACCACCCTGGTGGACCAGCTGCTGCGGCAGAGCGGCGTGTTCCGCCAGAATGAGGCTGTGGCCGAGCGCGTGATGGATTCCGGCGACCTGGAGCGGGAGCGGGGCATCACCATCCTCTCCAAAAATACCGCCGTGATGTACAACGGCATCAAGATCAATATTGTGGACACCCCCGGCCACGCCGATTTTGGCGGCGAGGTAGAGCGGGTTTTGCAAATGGTGGACGGCGTGCTGCTGCTGGTGGACGCCTTTGAGGGCTGTATGCCCCAGACCCGCTTTGTGCTGAAAAAGGCCCTGGCCCTGGGCAAGAAGCCGGTGGTGGTGCTGAATAAAATCGACCGGCCCGGCGCCCGTCCCGCGGAAGTGGTGGACGAGGTGCTGGACCTGTTCATCGAGCTGGGCGCCAACGACGACCAGCTGGAGTTCCCGGTGTGCTATGCCTCCGCCCGGGAGGGGTACGCCAGCCTGGAGGCGGACAAGCCCGGCACCGACATGACCCCCCTGCTCGAGATGATCGTCAACGAGATCCCCTGCCCTGAAGGGGATTTGGAGGGCCCCACCCAGGTGCTGTTCTCCAATATCGACTACGACGACTATGTGGGCCGCATCGGCATTGGCCGGGTGGAGCGGGGCACCATCCAGGTGGGCCAGACCGTCACCATCTGCGGCGGCGCCGAGGACCACCACCAGAACGCCCGCATCACCAAGCTCTATCAGTTCGAGGGCTTAAAGCGGGTGGAGCACCCGTCCGCCAGCCTGGGGGACATCATCGCCGTGTCCGGCATCGCGGACCTGAACATCGGCCAGACCGCCTGCGCCACCGACTGCGTGGAGCCCCTGCCCTTTGTGAAGATCGACGAGCCCACGGTGTCCATGCTCTTCATGGTGAACAACTCCCCCTTCGCCGGGCGGGAGGGCAAGTATGTCACCTCCCGGAACCTGCGGGACCGCCTCTTCAAAGAGGTGGAGACCAACGTGGCCATGCGGGTGGAGGAGACCGACTCTGCCGACACCTACAAGGTCTCTGGCCGGGGCGAGCTGCACCTGTCTATCCTCATCGAGCAGATGCGCCGCCAGGGCTATGAGTTCCAGGTGTCCCGGCCCTCCGTCATCTACCACCAGGACAAGGACGGCAAGCGTCTGGAGCCCATGGAGCTTTTGATGATCGAGGTGCCCGACAACTATGTGGGCGCCGTGATGGAGAAGATCGGTTCCCGCAAGGCGGAGCTTTTGAACATGGGCTCCCGTGAAAGCGGCACCACCCACATGGAGTTCAAGATCCCCGCCCGGGGCCTGATGGGCTACCGCTCGGAGTTTTTGACCGACACCAACGGCAACGGCATTATGAACCATGTGTTCGACAGCTACGAGCCCTACAAGGGCGACATCCAGCAGCGGGTGCAGGGCTCCATCATCGCCCACGAGACGGGCGAGGCCACGGCCTACGGCCTGTTCTACGCCCAGGAGCGGGGGCGGCTGTTCATCGGCCCTGGCGTGGAGGTGTACGAGGGCATGATTGTGGGCGCCAACCCCAAGACGGAGGACATCACCGTAAACGTGTGCAAGAAAAAGCACGCCACCAACACCCGCGCCGCCGGTTCGGACGACGCGCTGAAGCTGGTGCCCCACTCTCAGCTGAGCCTGGAACAGTGCTTGGAGTTCATCGCGGAAGACGAGCTGGTGGAAGTGACGCCTAAGAGCATCCGCATGCGCAAGGCGATCCTGTCCAAAGAGCTGCGGATGAAGCAGGCCAGCAAGAAGAAATAACCGGCGCGTGGCCGCGCAGGACATGACGCGGCGGGTGACCCCGCGGGACAAGTCGCGAACGGCGGTCCGTGGCCGGACTGGACATGACGCGAACGGCGCTTAAAGGCGCCGGAGCTGGCTGAGGGCCGCTGGCCCAAAAGCCCGCGCCCAGTGCCTGGGCACTCAATTCGCGCACGCCGCTTTAGGGCGGCGAACAAGCGGCCCGCGCTTGGGTTTGGGAGAGACAAGTAAAAGTTTTGCCAGCTTTTTCAAAAGCTGCGGGTTGTAGGGCGGAGCCCTACGATCTCGGGGTTGCAAGGACCGTAGGTCCTGCCTTCCCCTATTTCCAAAAAGGGGGGACGTATGTCCCCCTCTTGGGACAGCACAAAAGCCGTTGTCCCAGGGCTTGAGAGAGGGAAATGATGAAATGCGGCAAAAAGCCAGGTTTTATGCGGGCTTGCGCACTTCATCATATGATGCAGAGCGGGCCAAAAACACTTCGCACTTCATCATATGATGAAATGCGGAAAACCCAGGTATTTCCTAGCTTTTTCAGCGCTCTGAATCATTTTGTGATCTCAAGTAGGGCCGGGATCTCAAGCAGGGCAAAGGGAAAAGCCGCCCGGACCGGCCACGGACCCAAGCGCGGGCCGCTTGCCAGCCGCCCTCAGAAAACCCCGCCGCCCCAAAGCGGCGGTCTCGGCTGCCGCCTCGGTCGGTCCTGAACGGTCCCCACCGGGGACCAGGACCGCGACTTGAGTGCCCAGGCACAGGGCGCGGACGTGCGCTGGCTGTCAGCACAGGCGCGGCCGTAGCCGCCGGTCTCGGCTGCCGCCTCGGTCGGTGTTTAACGGTGCCCACTGGGCACCAACACCCCAAAGCGCGACTTGTCCAGTCCGGTCACGGACGGCTTGAGAGAGGGAAATGGCACTGTTGGGCTCAAACCCGCATAAAACCTGGGTTTTTGAACTGTGCCACTTGGCACTGTTCGGCATGATTTGGCGTACTTTGTAGCTTTAAATTGATAAAGTTTATTTCCAGTTAAAAAATATCCTTTCTCTGAACAGTGCCATTTCCCGTTGAACTGTGCCACCTGGCACTGTTCGCAAACCCGCATAAACACTGGGTTTTTCGCCAACAGTGCCAAGTTTTCATCGCAAGCCGTGGGGGCACCGGAAAGGCGCTTCCCTCTGAGAAAGATCGATACGTTCTAAAAAAGTTAGAAGCGCCCGGGCAAGGGGAAGAAAATGTTTCCCCGCCTGCGGCGCGAACGTGAGCTAATCGTTTGCACAGGCGTGAGCGTAGCTCACCGCCCCAGGGCGCGAATTGCCAGGGGTGCAACCCCCGCGAACGCGAGCTAATTGTTTGCACGGGCGCGAATTGAGAGCCCAGGCACTGGGCGAAAGGAGGCCTCCGGTTGGACATTGTCATTTTAGACCTGGAGTGGAACGGCACCTACAGCCGGCGGCTGAAGGGCTATATCAATGAAATCATCGAATTTGGCGCTGTGAAGTGCGGCCCGGACCTTTCGGAGAAGGCCACCTTCTCCTGCTTTGTCAAACCCCAGGTGGCAAAGCACATCAGTTCTACCATCTCCACCCTTACCAGCATCACGGATGAAACCTTGACAGGGGGGGCCACCTTTATGCAGGCGGTCAGCCGGTTCAAGCGCTGGGCTGGGGACTGTGTGGTGATGACCTGGGGCACTTCAGATATTTTAACCCTCATTGAGAACTGCCGGTACTTCAGCGGGGATGAGCATGTGCCCTTCCTCTCCCGCTACTGCGACCTGCAGGTGTTTGCCCAAGACCGCATGGGCCTGGGGCGGCGGGAACAGGTGGGCCTCTCCAAGGCGGCGGAGCTTTTGGGGCTGGATGTCTCTGGCATGGAGCACCACCGCGCCCTGGATGACAGCCGCATGACCCTGGAGATCCTGCGGAAGATCTACGACCCCGGGGCCATCGCCCCCTATATCGACCTGTGCGACCGGGAGTTCTACCGGCGCATCACCTTTAAGACCACCTATATCTGCGACCTGCGCAGCCCCCTGGTGGAGAAGAGCCACCTGCGTTTTCCCTGCCCCAGGTGCGGCCGGGAAAGCCGCCGCCTGACCCGCTGGAACGTGAAGAACAAGAGCTTTCGGGCAGATTTCCGCTGCACATGCTGCGGCCACCTGTTTGCCGGAAGGCTCACCATCAAGCAGAAATATGAGGGATTGACTGTGAACAAGAAAACATTTCCCCTGCCGGATATCCAAGCCCCCCGACAGGCTGCCCCCGGACCCCTGGGGAATATGGAGCTCACCCTGCCCCAGGGCGTGGGGGTGCTGCGTTTTTCCGCCTGGAAGGGATTGGAGGGCGTGAACCACGCCTTTACCACCCGCGTGGGCGGGGTCAGTGAAAATGAGTTCGCCGCCATGAACCTGGGCTTTGGCCGGGGCGACGAGCCGGAACGGGTGGAGGAGAACTACCGCCTGTTCTGTGCCGCCGCCGGGTTTGACCCGGACTCTTTAGTCTGCGGCGCCCAGGACCACCACATCAACATCCGCCGGGTGGAGAAGGCCCAGCGGGGCATTGGCATTTGGCGGGAAAAGGATATGGAATCTATCGACGGCCTGTGCACCAATGACCCTGGCGTCACCCTGGTCATCTACTGCGCCGACTGCGTGCCCCTGTACTTCTACGACCAGGAGCACCGGGCCATCGGCCTGGCCCACGCGGGCTGGCGGGGCACCGCTATGGGCATGGCGAGAGCGATGGTGGAGCGCATGGCCCAGGAGTTCGGCAGCCGCCCGGAGGAGCTGCTGGTGGCCATTGGGCCCTCCATCGGCAAGGACTGCTTCGAGGTGGACGAGCCCGTGGCGGCGGAGTTCCAAAGGCTGCCCCAGTGGGACCTGTTTGTGGAGGGCCCCCAGCGGGAGAAGTACCACGTGGATTTGTGGGAGTGCAACCGGCAGTTCCTCCTTTCCGCCGGCGTGAAGGAGGAGAACATCGCCGTGGGCCAGGTGTGCACCATGTGCGAAAGCGACTTGATCTTCTCCCACCGGAAGACCAGGGGCCAGCGGGGCAGCAACTGCGCCATGCTGGCGCTGCAGGGATGAAGTCCTGCCGCCTGTGCCCCCGAAACTGCGGCGTGCCCCGGGAAAGCGCCGGGTCGGGCGTGTGCCGCAGCGGGGAGAGGATGCGCATTGCCCGGGCCGCCCTCCACTTTTGGGAGGAGCCTCCCATCAGCGGCGCCCGGGGCAGCGGGGCGGTGTTTTTCACCGGCTGCCCTCTGGGCTGTGTGTTCTGCCAGAACGGGCAGATCAGCCGCGGGCCCGTTTCGGGGCGGGAGGTCACGCCCCAGGAGCTGTCCGGCATCTTTTTTGACCTGATCGGCCAGGGGGCCCACAATATCAATTTGGTGACCCCCACCCATTTCGTGCCCCAGGTGCGCCAGGCGCTGCAGGTGAAAAAGCTGCCCGTGCCTGTGGTGTACAACACCTCCGGCTACGAAAAGGTGGAGACCCTGAGATCCCTGGAGGGCCTGGTGGACATCTACCTGCCCGACTACAAATACGACGGCCCGGACCTGGCGAAGCAGCTCTCCCACGCGGAGGACTATCCCCAGGCGGCCCGGGCGGCCATCCGGGAGATGGTGCGCCAGGTGGGGCCGCCCGTTTACGGGGAGGACGGCCTGATGAAGCGGGGGGTGCTCATCCGCCACCTCATCCTGCCGGGCCACACCAGGAACTCCATTGCCTGCCTGGGCCGCATCCGGGAGGAGTTCCCCGGTATCCCCGTCAGCCTGATGGCCCAGTACACCCCCTGCGGGGACCTCTCCCCCTTCCCGGAGCTGCAGCGGGCCATCACCCGCCGGGAGCAGGAAAAGGTGGAGGACGCCCTCTTTGCCCTGGGGCTGGAGGGCTTCACCCAGGAACGGGCCGCCCGGGGGAAGCAGTTCATCCCGGACTGGAACTTATAACGCTGCCCCGGCGGGCAGCAGCCCTTTGGAAAAATGCCGGGCCGGTTTATCGGCGCGGCTTTTCTTTCACAGGAGGAAAGGAGGACCTTCCATGCTCTCTGTCACACTGTATTCTTCTCTGGAAAAGCTCCTTCTGGGGCGTCGGGTCGAGGCCCCCTCCCTTGGGGGGATGAGCTGCCTGGGGGGCGAGGAATTTGCCTTCCAGGCGGTTTTGCAGGCGGACGGCTGGGGCATGGCCCCGGTGCGGGTCACGGTGGATTCCCCCTTGAAGGACAGCATCCAGGTCTTTCAGGTGGGGCAGGTGCCCTGCGCCCTGCCGGCTTATCCCGGCCGCGGGGATGAAAACTACCTCACCACCCAGCCGGGGCTGTTCCCGGACCCCCTGCTGCCCCTGGAGGAGGGCCGGGTGGAGGTGAGCTCCTTTTTCCCCACGGCCCTGTGGGTGAACGGGAAGGTTCCCCAGGGCTTCCCCGCCGGGGAGTACCCCATCACCCTCCGGCTGGAGCAGGGCGGGGACCGGGTGGAGCGGACGTTCTCCCTGCGGGTGCTGGGGGCGGACCTGCCGCCCCAGCGGCTCATCTATACCCAGTGGCTCCACGGGGACTGCCTGGCCACCTACTACGGCGTGCCCGTCTATTCGGAAGAGCACTGGCAGCTGTGGGAAAAGTACCTTGCCGCCGCGGCGGAAGAGGGGATGAACATGGTGCTCACCCCCATTTTCACCCCGCCCCTGGATACGGAACCCGGCACGGAGCGGCCCTGTGTCCAGCTGGTGGGCGTGGAGAAAACAGGGGAGAGCTACCGCTTTGACTTCTCCCTGCTGGAGCGGTTCCTCCAAATGGCCCGGCGCTGCGGCGTAGAGCGCTTTGAGATGGTCCACCTCTTCACCCAGTGGGGGGCTCAGGCCGCCCCGGCCATCTACGGCAGGGAGGAGGGGGTGTGCCGCCGCCTCTTCGGCTGGGACACCCCGGCGGCTTCCCCAGAGTACGCGGGCTTTCTGCGCCAGCTGCTGCCCGCCCTGACGGCCTTCCTGCGCCAGCAGGGCCTGGAGGGCAAGGCGGTGTTCCACATCTCCGATGAGCCCTCTCAGGAACATCTGGATTCCTACCGCCGGGCCAAGGAGCTTGTCAAGCCCTACCTGGGGGACTTCCCCCTGTACGACGCCCTCTCTGACCCGGCGTACTACGACAGCGGCCTGGTGGACCACCCTGTGGCTGCCACAGACCACATCGCCCCCTTTTTGGAGCGCCAGGTCCCCGGGCTGTGGGCCTACTATTGCTGCGGCCAGGGGGTGGACGTGGGCAACCGGTTTTTGGCCATGCCCTCCGCCCGCAACCGCATCCTGGGCTGGCAGCTGCACAAATACCGGCTCTCCGGTTTTCTCCACTGGGGGAACAACTTCTGGTACAGCCAAAATTCCCGCCAAAGGCTGGACCCCTGGCGTGTTACGGATGGCGGCGGGGCCTTTCCCGGCGGGGACCCCTTCTCCGTGTACCCGGGGAAGGAGGGGCCCATCCAGTCCCTGCGGATGAAGGTCTTCCACCAGGGCCTGCAGGACCTGCGGGCCCTGGAGCTGGCCCAGCGCCTCACCGGGGAGGACCCTGGCGGGCGGGTGATGCCGGGGTATGAGACCATGACCTTTGCCCGCTATCCCACACAGGCGGCAGAGGTGCTGGCCGCCCGGGAGAGCCTGAACCGGCTCATCGGGAAGCAGATTTCCGCCTGAGCGGGACGGCGAAGGAAAGGGCCCTCTGGGGGCCATCCAAACGAAAGGAGCGTTACAGATGATCCATCAACTGTTTGATTTTATCCAGTGCTCGCCCACGGCCAGCC
Organism: Acutalibacter sp. LFL-21; assembly: GCF_025630755.1. NCBI lineage: Bacteria > Bacillati > Bacillota > Clostridia > Eubacteriales > Acutalibacteraceae > Acutalibacter > Acutalibacter sp. LFL-21. The sequence goes on from NZ_JAOTNT010000005.1 coordinate 39,439, forward strand.
ACACGGCGGCCACCGTGCGGGCCATGCTGGTGCAGGCCAGCTTTACCCAGCTTTTGGAGTCCCAGCCCTGGGACCTGCAGCCCGGCGGCCGGTATTACACCACCCGGGGCATGAGCTCTCTCATCGCCTTCCAGGTGCCCAAGGCGGACTTCCACGGGTTCTCCGTCATTGCGCCCCACGGGGATTCCCCCTGCTTTAAGGTGAAGGAGTCCCCGGAGCTGCGGGTGGACGGCCAGTACACCAAGCTGAACACCGAGGTCTACGGCGGCATGCAGCTGGCCCTGTGGACGGACCGCCCCCTCTCTGTGGCGGGGCGGCTGGCGGTGCGCACGGAGAACGGCGTGAAGGGCGTGCTCTGCGACATCCGCCGGGACCTGCTGCTCATCCCCGGGGTGGCTATCCACATGAACCGGGGCGTCAACGAGGGCGTTAAGCTGGACCTCCAGAAGGACACCCTGCCCCTGCTGGGCGGCAGCCAGGCAGAGTTGAAAAAACTGGTGGCGGAAAACGCCGGCGTGGCCCCGGAGGACATCCTTTCCTGGGACCTGTACCTGTACAGCCGGGCCCAGGGCACGGTGTTCGGGGCGGAGAAGGAGTTCATCGCCGCGCCCCGCCTGGACGATTTGGAGTGCGTGTTCGCCGCCGCTAAGGCTTTTCTGGCCGGGGAAAACCGGGAGAATGTCACAGTGCTCTCCCTCTTTGACAACGAGGAGACCGGCAGCCTCACCCGCCAGGGGGCGGACTCCCCCTTCCTCTCCGAGGTGCTGGAGCGGATCTCCCTCTCCTGCGGCAAGAGCCGGGAGGAGCACCTGCGGGCCATTGCCAGCGGGTTTATGCTCTCCGCGGACAACGCCCACGCCGTCCACCCGGACAGCCCGGAAAAATCCGACCCCACCAACCGGTGCTACTTAAACGGCGGCGTGGTGGTCAAGCACAGCCCCCGCTACGCCAGCGACGCCCTGACCGCGGGCCTCTTCCAGCGCATCTGCCAGAAGGCCGGGGTGCCGGTGCAGGTGTACTACAACAACTCCAAGATCCCCGGGGGCGGCACCCTGGGGAACCTGTCCGGCTCCCACGTGGCGCTGCCCACTGTGGATATCGGCCTGGCCCAGCTCTCCATGCACTCCCCCTATGAGACGGCGGGCGCCAAGGACCTGGACTACATGGTGTGGGCCATGCAGGCCTTTTATGAGAGCGTCATCACCCAGACCGGCCGGGAGGAATACGCCATCCAGTGAGAGGCAGTTACAGGAAGAAATAAGAAAAATTTGATGGATTTTTTATAAATTTCTGCAAACTGCTTTGGCGTATAGACCCTAGTTTTACCAATTTGTTGTGAAAATTCCCCCGGAAAGGACTTCCCTTTTTCGGGGGAATGCTTTATACTGGTAGAAGAAGGATGAAGTGTTTTCTGTAAAGGAGGAAGCTGTATGCTGCATGGCAGGCCGGAAAAGGACTGGGCCCAAAGCGCCGTGTTCTATCAAATCTATCCCATGGGGTTCTGCGGGGCGCCCTTTGAAAACGACGGGGTGGCGGTGAACCGCATCCAGAAGGTGAAGGAGTGGATTCCCCACCTGGAGAAGCTGGGCATTGGGGCCATCTATTTCTCCCCGGTGTTTGAGTCGGACACCCACGGCTACGACACCCGGGACTATACAAAAATCGACTGCCGCCTGGGCACCAACCAGGATTTTAAGGAGGTCTGCGAGGCCCTTCACCAGGCGGGCATCCGGGTGGTGCTGGACGGGGTGTTCAACCATGTGGGCCGGGGCTTCTGGGCCTTCCAGGACGTGAAGGAAAAGCGGGAGGCCTCCCCCTATAAGGACTGGTTCCACATCAACTTTGGAGGCAACAGCGGCTACAACGACGGCTTCTGGTACGAGGGCTGGGAGGGCCACTACGAGCTGGTCAAGCTGAACCTGCAAAACCCGGCGGTGGTGGACTATCTGCTCTCTTGCGTGGGCTTCTGGATGGAGGAGTTCTCCATCGACGGCCTGCGGCTGGACGTGGCCTACCTGTTGGATGAGAACTTTATGCGCCGCCTGCACCAGTACACCAAGAGCCGGGACGAGGGCTTTTTCCTGGTGGGGGAGATGATTCACGGGGACTACAAGCGCATCGTCAACGATGATATGCTGGACAGCGCCACCAACTACGAGTGCTACAAGGGGCTGTACTCCGCCTTTAACTCGTTAAATATGTTCGAGATCGCCCACTCCCTGGCCCGGCAGTTCGGCCCGGAGCAGTGGACCCTCTACAAGGGCATGCACCTGTTCTCCTTCTGCGACAACCACGACGTCACCCGCATTGCCAGCATCCTCCAGGATAAGAAGCAGATGAACGCCTTGTACGCCGTGCTGTTCTGCATGCCGGGCATCCCCTGCGTGTACTACGGCAGCGAGTGGGGGGCAGAGGGCGAAAAGCACCAGGGCGACCCCGCTTTGCGCCCCTGCTTTGAAAAGCCCCTGGAGAACGACCTGACGGAGTTCCTGGGCAAGCTCAGCCGCATCAAGAGCAGCTGCGTGGCCCTAAAGGACGGGGGCTTCCAGAACCTGACCCTGCGGAACAAGCAGTGGATCTTCGTGCGCCAGTGCCCGGCGCAGACCGTCATTGTGGCGGTGAACGCCGAGGAGAACCCCTGCCAGATGGAGTGCGCCTATAACGGCCCCACGGTGGAGCTGCTCACCGGGGAGAAGACGGATTTGCACGGCACCGTGGAGCTGCCCGGCTATGGGGTGAAAATCTATAAAATGGGATGACCGCGAAGCGGCGGAAAAGTTTTTGGTCCAGCTTTTTTCAAAAAGCTGGCGGTTGGTAAGGCGGAGCCTTACGGCCTTAAAAGCAACGCCATGCGTTGCAAAAAAGAGACCAGGGACAAGGCCGCACGCGCCCGTAGGGCGATAGGCCGCCGTCCCGGCCCAGTTGGCAGCAAGTTACCCCATCAAACACAAGGAAAGCCCCCAGGCTGTTGCCCAGGGGCTTTTTGTTGTGGGCGTTACGGGTTGTACACCACCCCGTCCTGGGCGGTCCAGAGGAGGGTGCATTGGTCTTCCAGGTGATTTCGCACATAGTCCCTGTCCCAGGCTTTCCAGGCCGGGCCGGTGTAGAAGTACACCTGCGTCACATCCCCGCCAGGAAAGAGGCTTTCCGCTGAAGACCGCATGGCTTCCATTGTCTCTTCATCCTGCTCTTCAATCCACGGGATGCTGCCATACCGCAGCTCCGATTCCAGGGTCAGGGGGGTGTAATAGTCAGAGACCTGCTCCTCCTTCCAGGAAAGGGTCCCCTGGAGAAAGTGGGTGAGGGGGTCCGCCAGGCAGTAAATAGAGTTCAGAACCACAATGGTGCCGCCGGTTTCCGAGCCCTCTTCGGCGGCAAGGTGTAAGCCGCCCAGGCCCCCATAGTCGGGTTGGAGGCCGACCACCAGGCGGCCGGTCTCCTCCTCTACGGAGACAGAGTGGACGGACTCGATGGGTCCCCCCATAATGGGAAGGTGTAAAAACAGGTAGCCGCCGTAGCACAGGACAATGGTCACAGCCGCCACAATGGCCGCCACGATCACCCGCTTTTTCCGCAGGACCTTTTTCACCTTGGCGAGGCCCTCCGCCTTCTGCTCCTCCTTTCCCGGGACGGGGAGGGGCAGGGGCAGCAGGTTTGCCTGCAGCTTGTGGAACTCCTCCTGGCAGGCGTCGCAGTCCTTCAGGTGCTCTTCCACCAGGGCGGCGGTCTCCGGGGAGCAGACGCTGTCGTGGTACAGGGGCAGCAGGTCACGGATGACATTGCAGGGGACTTTCATTCCAATTCCTCCTTTATCTTCATTCTCGCCCGGTGATAGGTGACCCGGGCCCAGCTCTCGGTCTTTTCAAACAGCCCGCCAATCTGGGCGAAGCTCAACTCCCCAAAGGTGCGCAGCCAGAACACCTCCCGGTAGGGTTCGGCCAGGCGGTGGAGCACCTGGTGGATCTTCAGGGCGTCCTCCTTGTCCCCCAGGCGCTGTTCCAGGTCGGCGGGGTCGGGCCAGTCCTCCTCCAAGGGGGCAGACCGTTTTCGCTTTTTGAGAAGGGAGAAGTAGGTGTTCTTGGCGATTTGGCACAGCCACACCTGCAGCCTGCACTCCCCGTGGAAGGAGTCGATGGCCTTCAGCGCCTTGAAAAAGGACTCTTGGGTCACCTCTTCTGCCATGTGGGGGTCGTGGGTCAGCTTTAGGCAGTAGCCGTACACCTGGTCGTAGTACTCCGCGTAGATGCGCTCGAAATCGTCCATCTCCTCACCCCTCTCCGTCTATAGGACTCCCTGCCCCTGGTTTCGTTACAGGAAATTTCCCTTTTCCTTAGCATACCTTATGAAAAACACTTTGAAAAGATGGTTTTTTCATTGACTTCTCTTTTCCCCGCGGTATAATCTAACCAGAGGAGGTGTTTGGCATGAGGTTGTTTCTCATCTATTCCTGCATCGCCATCCCGGTGTGGGTGGCCCAGTTCGCCCTGTACTTCTTCCTGCGCCGGGCCGGCCGGATGAAGGAGAGCCTGGCAGCCAAGTGCGCTGGGAGCTTTCTGGCCGTGGGCAGCGCCGCCCTGGGCATGGCCTTTTCCCATGAGGGTCCCGGCACGCCCTGGGTGTTCTGGTTCTTTGTGCTGTGCACCATCGCCGACGCCCTGCTGGAGATCAGCTTCGTCCCCGGCATGCTGGTGTTCGGCGCGGGCCACGTGTGTTTGATCCTCTGGCTGTGGGGGCTGGCCACGCCCTCCTGGTGGAGCCTGGCCCTGTGGGTGGCCGTGTACGTCCTCACCGCCATTTTGTTCCGCAAGGAGCTGCCCACCCTGGGCAAGCTGACGGCGCCCTTCCTGCTGTACCCGGCTTTGCTGGGGGGCAGCCTGGCTTTGGGCCTGCCGTTGGTGTTCCTGCTGGGCTGGGAGTGGTGGCCCGTGGCTTTGGGCACCCTGCTGTTCTACATCTCCGACATGTTGGTGGCGAAAAACCAGCTGGCTCACTGGGACGACAAGTGGCAGAAGCCCATCATGGCCCTGTATTGGGGAGCCCTGTACCTCATCAGCGTGGGGCTGTGGGTGATATAGCTGCCCTTGAGAAAGAGACAATCCCAGGCCACCGCCAACGGGGCAGGGACATGAAAGAGAAAACCAGGAGGAAACTTGTATGGAAATCCATCTTCGCACAGTGGTAGTGGACTGCGAGGATGTCCACCGTGCGGCCCATTTCTATTCCAAGCTGTTGGGCTGGCCCATCACCCTGGAGGAGCCGGACTGGGTGCTCCTGCGGGACCCCAAGGGGGGCACGGGCCTCTCCTTCCAGACCGAGGAGGATTACGTCCGCCCCGTCTGGCCGGAGGAGCCCGGCAAGCCCATGAAGATGCTCCACCTGGACTTCCAGGTGGACGACCTGCCCGCCGCCGCGGCCCACGCTTTGGCCTGCGGGGCGGTCAAGTCCCCCCAGCAGTTTTTGGAGGATCAGGGCGTCATCGTGTTCTTCGACACAGAAGGGCATCCCTTCTGTCTGTTCCTGAATTGACAAGCAAAGCGGCAAAAAAGGGAAGGGCCTCCCAGGCGGGAGGCCCTTCCCTTTCGGGGAAATATTTTCAGAGAAGAACTTGTAATCAGTTGGGAAATACCAGGCGGACAGTGGTGCCTTCGCCCTCAGTGCTCTGCAGGCTGACCTTGGCGTTGTGGAAGGCAGCCCCATGCTTGACAATGGAGAGCCCCAGGCCCGTGCCGCCAATCTCTTTAGAGTGGCTTTTGTCCACCCGGTAAAAGCGCTCGAATACCCGGTCCACATCCGCCGCGGGGATGCCGATGCCCGTGTCCGTCACCGTGAGGGTGACTCCCTCGGGCAGGTTCTCCACATTCAAGGTGACCCGGCCGTTGTGCTTGTTGTACTTCACGGCGTTGTCGCACAGGTTGTAGACCATTTCATCCACAATGCTCTTTACGCCGTTGACCATGGCTTTGTCCCCATAGGTGGTGATGACTACGCCGTTTTTCTTGGCTGCGGGCTTTAAGCGGGCGGCCACGTCCCGAGCCACGGCAGAGAGGTCAAAATCCTCCCGTTCCAGCTGTACATCCGCCTCATCCAGGCGGGACAGGTTTAAAATGTCGTCCACCAGGGAGATCAGCCGCTGGGATTCCATATAGATGTTCCCGGCAAAGCGGGGGATATCCTCCGGCTTGACGATCCCGTTTTGGATGATCTCCGCGAAGCCGGAAATGGAGGTCAGGGGGGTTTTCAGTTCGTGAGAGACGTTGGCGGTGAATTCCCGCCGCAGGTTCTCGCGCTCCTCCTGTTCGGTGATGTCCAGCACCACAACCACAGCGCCCTCCACTTCGCCGTCCCGCAGAACGGGGTTGGCCATCACCTGGCAGCAGCGGCCGTTCTGCCGAAGCAGCTGTTCGCTGCGGCGCCCTGCCAAGGCCCCGTCCACCGCGCTGCGGAAGCCAGCGCTGCGGTTCAGGGCCAGGGCGCTGCCATGGTTTTCCGCCGGGGCGGAGTCCGCTCCCAGCAGCCGCAGCACACTGGTGTTGTAGGAGAGAATGTCCGTGTTGCTGTCCAGCACCAGAAAGCCCTCGCTCATATTTTCCGTAATGGAGGTGAACTCCTCCTGCTTCTCACGCAGAGAACGCATCTGCTGGGCGATGACCTCATTTTGGTGGTTGATCTTCCCCAGCAGGGGGGAGAGCTCGTCATACACATCGTTGTCCGCGGGGTGGTCCAGGTCCAGCCGGTTGATGGGGGACACAATCTTCTTTGTCAGGAAGTTGGAGAAGAGGACGGTGAGCACGGCCACTACAACCGCCGCGCCGATGATCCAGGGCAGCACGGAGAACACAGCGGCAAAGACGGTGTCGGTTTGGGCCGCCACCCGCAGGACCTGGCCGTTTTCCAGCCGGACTGCGTAGTAATAGGTCTGCTCTGACAGGGTGCCGGACATGCGGGTGGATTCCCCTGCCCCAGTGGTAGAGGCGCGCTGCACCTCTTGGCGGTTTGCGTGGTTCTCCATGGTGGCCGGGTCGGCCTGGTTATCAAAAAGCACCGTCCCGTCCGTGTCGATCAGGGTGATGCGGTTGGAGGTGTTGGCAACCGTGTCCAGGTACTCCTGGCCAGAGAGCTCCACCGCCTGGCGCACAAATTGGGTCTCCTCCCGCACCTCCGCTTTCATGCGGGAGTCTGAACTGCCGTAATAGACGAAGGTGGCCAGCAGAGAGGAGAGAAGGATGGTCACCAGCGCCAGAAGGCACATGTTTTTAAATATTTTTTTTCTCACAGGTGGTCAGTTCCTTTCTTGCGGCGCGCGGGCCTCACTCCCGCCGGTCGATCTTATAGCCCACACCCCGCACGGTCTCAATCAGAGGGCCGCACTCTCCCAGCTTCTGGCGCAGGGTGCGCACATGCACGTCCACAGTGCGTGTTTCCCCGTCAAAGTCATAGCCCCAGATGCGGGCCAGGATTTTGTCCCGGGTAAGCACCATGCCGTCGTTTTCCAAAAGAAAGCACAAAAGCTCGAATTCCTTCAGGGTTAGGGAGACTTCCTTCCCGTCCACCCTTACCAGGTGGCGGGAGGGAGAGACGTACAGCTTGCCCAGGGTGTACTCTTTTTCCCCTGTCTCTTGCGGGCCGGCCCGGCGCAGCAGCGCCTTTACGCGGGCCATCAGCTCCATCATGCCAAAGGGCTTTGGAACGTAGTCGTCGGCGCCGCTGTCCAGCCCCAGCACCTTGTCATATTCGCTGTCCTTTGCGGTAAGCATCATCACCGGCAGCTTTTTGGTGGATGGGTCTGCCCGCAGGCGCTTCAAAATCTGCAGGCCGTCCTCCTCGGGCAGCATAATATCCAGCAGAATCAGGCTGGGGGTTTCCTTCTCCATAGCGGCCCAGAACTCCGAAGGCTTGGAAAAGCCAACGGCCTCAAAGCCGGTGGAGTTCATGGTGTAGACCACCAGTTCGCGGATGCTGTTGTCATCTTCCAAAAAATAGATCATATCTTTTCCCGGCCCGCCGGGCCGGACCGTCCTTTCTCAAAGGGATCCTTTCAAGCGCTCTCCTTTTTGCCAGTGAGGGAGTACTGCACCCATTCGGCCACGTTCACCGCGTGGTCCCCAATGCGCTCAAAGTACTTGGCCACCATCAGCAGGTCAATGCAGAACTCGCCGCTCTGGCGGTTTTCCGCAATCAGATGGATCAGCTCCATCTTGACTTTGTTGAAGAGTTCGTCCACCACATTGTCATACTGCATCACCTGGTGGGCCAGGGGCAGGTCTTGGCGGACAAAGGAGTCGATGGCGTCGGTGACCATCTTGATGGTGGACTCCGCCATCTCCTTGATATGCACCTTGCTGAAGGAAATGTCCCCCTTCTGCAGATAGGGCAGCAGCTCTGCAATGTCAGAGGTCTGGTCCCCAATGCGCTCCAGGTCGGTAATCATCTTCAGCGCCGAGGAGATCTGCCGCAGGTCGCCGGCCACGGGCTGCTGCTGCAAGAGCAGCCGCATGCACAGGCTTTCAATCTCCCGCTCTTTCTGGTCAATCTCCAGCTCAATGGGCTTTACCTTTTTGGCCAGCTCCATGTCGTTTTCCAGCAGGGCCTTGGCCACCGTGGAGATGGCGTCCTCGCACAGGGCGCCGGTGGTGATCAGGGCCACATTGAGCTGCTCCAGCTGCTCGTCAAATTTCGTTCTCATATTCCCGCTCGTTCCTTTCTGTATCAGCCGAACCGGCCCGTGATGTAGTCTTCCGTGCGCTTATCCTTGGGCATGGAGAACACGGTCTCGGTGGGGCCGAACTCCACCAGCTCGCCCAGCAGGAAAAACGCGGTCTTATCAGAGATACGCGCCGCCTGCTGCATGTTATGCGTCACGATAACGATAGTATAGTCCGATTTCAGCTCCATTGCAAGATCTTCAATCTTGGAGGTGGAGATGGGGTCCAAAGCAGAGGTGGGCTCGTCCATCAGCAGCACCTCCGGCTCCACCGCCAGGGCCCGGGCAATGCACAGGCGCTGCTGCTGGCCGCCGGAAAGGCCCAGGGCGCTTTTCTTCAGCCGGTCCTTCAGCTCGTCCCAGATGGCCGCGCCCCGCAGGGACTTCTCCACAATTTCATCCAGCTTCACCTTGGAGCGGATGCCGTGGGTGCGGGGGCCATAGGCAATGTTGTCGTACACGCTCATGGGGAAGGGGTTGGGCTTCTGGAACACCATGCCCACCCGCTTGCGCAGCTGGTTGACGTCGATGTTGCCGTAAATGTCCTCACCATCCAGAAGGATCTCGCCGGTGATCTTGCAGCCCTCCACCAGGTCGTTCATACGGTTTAAAGACTTGAGCAGGGTGGATTTGCCGCAGCCAGAGGGGCCGATAAAAGCCGTTACCTCGTTAGGGGCGATATTCATGTTCACTGTTTTCAGGGCCTTAAAGTCGCCATAGTACAGGTCCAGGTCTTTTACTGTGATTTTATCCATAAGAAAACCATCCATTCCATTAGTTCATCATACAGGGCGGCACAGGGTGCGCCCGCGTTTCCGTGTGATTACGCCTTGGTGAATTTTTTCGCCACAAAGGAGGACAGGGCGTTGATGCCGATGACCAGCACCAGCAGCACCACCGCGGTGGCGTAGGCGGCCTCGCGGGCCAGGCCCTCGTTGAGGAGGTTGTACATGTGCACCGCCAAAGTCCGGCCGGAGTCCATGGGGTTCAGGGCAACGTCCGCCACCGAACCAGAGGTGAACATCAGGGCGGCGGTCTCGCCTACAATGCGGCCGATGCCCAGAATGATGCCGGAGAGGATGCCGGGCATGGCGCTGGGCAGGATGATGCGGAACACCGTGCGCAGCTTGCCGGCGCCCAGGCCGAAGCTGCCCTCCCGGAAGGAGTCAGGCACACTCATCAAGGCTTCCTCGGTGGTGCGCATGATCAGGGGCAGGATCATAATGGCCATGGTCAAAGCGCCGCCCAGCATGGAGTAGCCCCAGCCAAAGGAGACGCCGAAGAACAGGAAGCCGAACAGGCCGTACACGATGGAGGGAATGCCGGAAAGCGTCTCGGCGGTGATGCGCACCACACCCACCAGCTTGTTGCCCCGCTTGGCGTACTCCACCAGGTAAATGGCGGAGAAAATGCCGATGGGCACCGCCACAATCAGGGACATGAGCGTCATAATCACCGTGTTGATCAGGGCGGGCAGCAGGGAGGCGTTCTCGCTGGTGAACTTCAGCTCAAACAGGGAAGGCCGCAGGTTGGGCACGCCCATTACCACAATGTACGCTACCAGGAACAGCAGAACCGCTACAGTGATGAAAGCCGCCATGGTGACGATTACCCGCAGAAACAGGGAGAAGGGAGACTTCTTATACTGTTTGATGGCTTGCTGCAGGGTGGGCTTGTTCACCGCTACGATGTTCTCTGTAGATTTCACTTGTTTCATATTTTCAGCCATATCGCTCACGCTTTGCTCTCCTTCCGCTTGATGATGGAAAACAGCAGGTTGATGATGAGGATGAACACAAACAGCACCACGCCGGTGGCGATGAGGGCCTCCCGGTGCAGGCCGGTGGCATAGCCCATCTCCGTGACAATGTTGCCGGTCAGGGTGCGCACACCGTCCAAGAGGCTGTCGGGGATGCGGGGCTGGTTGCCGGCAATCATAATGACAGCCATAGTCTCGCCGATGGCCCGTCCCACGCCCAGGATAATGCCGGCCATGATGCCGCTTTTGGCGGCGGGCACCGTGACAAAGAACACGCTGCGCTCGTGGCTGGCGCCCAGGGCCAGGGCGCCCTCATAGTAGCTGTCGGGCACGGCGCGGATGGCGCTTTCAGAAACGCCTATAATCGTAGGAAGGATCATAATGCCTAAAAGGACGGAGGCGGTAAGGATGCTCTTGCCGCTGGTGTTGGGGAACACTTTTTGCATCAGCGGGACAATCACCATCAGGCCAAAGAATCCGTACACGATAGAAGGGATGCCCGCCAGCAGGTCCACCGCGGGCTTTAAGACCTTGTACAAGGGGGCGGGACAGAATTTGGCCATGAAGATGGCGGCCAGCAGCCCCAGGGGAACCCCCACGATGATGGCGCCGGCGGTGACATAAATGCTGCCCAGGATCATGGGGAAGATGCCGTAGTGGTCGGCGTTGGGCCGCCAGTCGGTGCCCAGCAAAAACTGGAAGGGGCCGATTTCCGCGATGGCGGGGATGCCGTTGGCAAACAGGTAAATGCAGATCAGCGCCACAGCCAGGATGGAGATGCAAGCGGCGATCAAAAAGACCACCTGCATCACGTTTTCACGCAGCTGCCCGCCGCGATGTGCTTTGCTTTTTTCGTTCATAGAATATTCACTGCCCTCCTACAGAAAAAGGGCTGTAAGGTTACAGCCCTTTCATGTGTTCTGCGATGTTTCGGGTTTAGCCGATCTCGGACCAATCGGTGATGTTGCCCAGATAGATGTCCCGCACCTGCTCGGTGGTCAGGTCGGTGATGGGGGACTCGTTATTGACGATGATGGCGATGCCGTCAGTGGCGATGACAGTGTTCACCAGGCCGGCGTCCAGCTCTTCCTGCTTCAGTTCGCGGGAGGCCATGCCGATGTCGCACATGCCGTCGATGGTGTTGGTCATGCCGGTGGTGGAGTCATTGGTCTGCAGCTCGATGGAAACGTCGGGGTTGACGGTGTTGTAGCCCTCAATCAGCTTCTGCATCAGGGGAGAAACAGAGGAGGAGCCGGACACAGTGACAGAGCCGGTGGCGCCGTTGCTCTCAAAGGGCTCTACGCCGGACACAGGGATGTAGTCTTCCGCCACAATGGCCTGGCCCTCTTCGCTCATGATGTAGTTCATAAAGTCCTGAGCGGCCTCGTTGGTCAGTTCGCCCTTGGTGGCCACGTTGAAGGGACGGGACACGGTGTAGCTGCCGTTCTCAATGTTCTCAGCGGTGGGCTCCACGCCGTCGATGTTCACACCCTTCACGGTGTCGTCCAGAGAACCCAGGGAGATGTAGCCGATGGCGCCGGTGTTGCCGGCCACAGACTGGATCACAACCTCGGTGGAGTTGGAGATTTCAGCGTCCACGGTGGTCATGTCGTTGTCTTCCTCGTCCACAACGCCAATCAGCTCCACAAAGGCGCCGCGGGTGCCAGAGCCATCCTCACGGGAGACCACGGTGATGGGGCCGGAAGCGGAAGTGCCCTCGGCAGAGGCCTCGGCAGAGGACTCGCTCTCAGAAGCGCTGCTCTCGGAAGAGGTGCTGCTGGTGGAAGCGCTGCTCTCAGAAGCGGAGCTGTCCGCGGCAGAGGAACTGCTGCCGCCGTTGCCGCCGCAGCCTGCCAGCATAGAGGCGCACAGGGTAAGTGCCAAAATGGTGGAAAGAACTTTTTTCATGGTGATGACCTTCCTTTTAAGTTTTTGGTATGTCCTTTTTCCTTACCTTACGGCATACATGATAAACACCGAATGTAAAGTGCGGGAGATGGGTATTGTAAAATCTATGTAAAGCCATTTAACATTCTACAAAACAGCGCAAACCGGCATTTTTATTGACAATAACTTGGTAAAAGAGTATGATAAACCCATGCTTTTTTTACGCAGAGACCGGGTGTTTTCCCGGGAAAGGAAGTGCTTGCTATGAAGTTGGCCCAGTTGCTGGCCCCTCTGGGGATTACAGAGGGTTTTATGGATGTGGAAATATCCGATATCGTATACGATTCCCGCAAGGCAAAAGCGGGGTGCGCCTTTGTGTGCCTGCGGGGCTCTGCCGTAGACGGCCACAAGTTTGCCGTAAACGCGGCGGCGGCCGGGGCGGCTGCCATCATTGCCCAGGAGCCGGTGGAGGCTTCTGGGGCCCAGGTGATTCTTGTGGAGGACACCCGGAGGGCCCTGGCCCTGATGAGCGCCGCTTTCTTTGGCAACCCGGCGGAGGGGGACATCTCTGTCATCGGCGTGACAGGAACCAAGGGAAAGACCACCACCGCCTATATGATCCGCTCTATTTTAGAGGCCGCCGGCCACAAGACCGGGGTCATCGGCACCATAGGGGTGCTTATGGGGGAGGAGCTGATCCAGACCGACAACACTACCCCCATGAGCTACGACATCCAAATGTACCTGCGCCGCATGGCGGACGCCGGGTGCGAATACTGTGTGATGGAGGCTTCCTCCATCGGGCTGAAGGACCTGCGCGTCTACGGCTTCCCCTTTACAGTGGGGGTGTTCACCAACTTTTCGGAGGACCACATCGGCGGGGTGGAGCACAAGGACATGCAGGAATATATGGAAAGCAAGGCGAGGCTGTTCTCCCTGTGCAAAACCGGTGTGCTCAATGCGGATGACCCCAGCCTGGAGGGCATCCTCCAAGGCCACACCTGCCAGGTGAGGACCTTTGGCTTTGAGAAGCCCGCAGATCTGCGGGGGGCGGGCTGCCGCCACCTGAACAAGCCGGGCTTTTTGGGCATCGCCTTTGAGGTCTCCGGCGAGGAGAACTTCACCGCCGAGGTGGATATCCCCGGCCGGTTCAACGCCTACAACGCCTTGGCGGCCATTGGCGCCTGCTATGAGCTGGGCGTCCCGGTGGAGGCCATGAAGCAGGGCCTCTCCACGGTGAAGGTGAAGGGCCGGGTAGAGCCCGTGCCTGTCCCCGGCAACTATACCCTATTATTGGATTACGCCCACAATGGGGTGGGTATGGAGAACATCCTCACCACCTTGCGGGAGTACCACCCCAAGCGGCTCATCTGCATGTTCGGCGCGGGGGGCAACCGGCCCAAGGTGCGCCGGTATGAGATGGGAGAGGTCAGCGGCAGGCTGGCGGACCTGTCCGTCCTCACCGCCGACAACTCCCGCTTTGAGGATGTGAAGGACATCATCGCCGACATCAAGGTGGGCATGGCCAAAACAGAGGGCAAATATGTGGAGATCCCCGACCGGCGGGAAGCCATCCGCTGGTGCTTGGAAAACGCCCAGGAAGGGGATATCATCGTCCTGGCGGGCAAGGGCCACGAGGACTACCAGGAGATCCAAGGGGAGAAGCGCCCCTTCGACGAGCGGGTGGTCATCCGGGAGCTGTTGGAGGAGATGGGGACGCCCCAGCCCCAAGCAGCGCCGTGAACCTCCGGGAGGTAGTCCCCCAGGTGTTGGAGGCCCTCCGGCAGTCGCGCGTCTGCCTGGAGGATGGGCCCGCCGCGCTGGTCCTGTCCCACAAGGGGAAGCGGGTCCCGGTCCGGGTGGCAAGGCGGGGGACCGCCTGAAAATTACCACCGGGCGGGTGTTCCGGCGCACCGTGGAGGTCCCACTGGCCGGGCCGGGCAGCCCCTTCCTGTGAAAGCGGCTGTTGGCGGGCCCCGCCATGGAGGCAAATTAGGAGCACGGCCCTTAGGGGCCCGCTCTGCACCAGAGCTATTATATATTTTTATAAAAAAGAAAGGAATGGATGGGCTATGGAGAAAAAACTTACCTTAGAACAGCTGGACGCGTACGAGAAGTCCTTCGATGCCGGCCGGGCCAACCAGGTGGCCATGCGGGCTGTTACCACCAACGGCGTGGTAAAGGCCGCCACCAACGGCGCAGTCTACCGCCGGGACCGCCACCAGTTTTCCATCTCCCTGGAGCAGGGGAACATCACCAACCAGAAGCAGAGCGGCCGCTGCTGGATGTTCGCCGCCCTGAACACCATGCGCTTTGCCGTGATGAAGAAGCTGGACCTGAACACCTTCGAGCTTTCTCAGAATTACACCCTGTTCTATGACAAGCTGGAGAAGGCCAACTACTTCCTGGAGAGTATTCTGGAGACTTTGGAGGAGCCCACCGGCGGGCGGCTCATGGCCCACCTGCTCATGGCCCCCCTGAACGACGGCGGCCAGTGGGATATGTTCTGCAACCTCATCGAGAAGTACGGCGTGGTGCCCAAGGACGCCATGCCCGAGACCGCCTGCTCCTCCGCCACCCGGGAGATCACCGGCTACATGACCCGCAAGCTGCGGGAGTTCGCCTGCACCCTGCGGGAAGGCCACCAGAATGGCAAGGCCTTAGAAGAGCTGCGGGGCGAAAAGGAGGGGATGATGCAGACCATCTACAACATGCTGTGCATCGCCCTGGGCAAGCCGCCCAAGACCTTCACCCTGGGAGTGCGCAACAAGAAGAAGGAGTTCCTCCGGGACGAGGGCTTGACCGGCAAGGAGTTTTTCCAAAAGTACATCGGCTGGGACCTCTCCCAGTATGTGAGCCTGATTAACGCCCCCACCGCCGACAAGCCCTATCACCGGACCTACACCGTCAAGTTCCTGGGCAATGTGGTGGAAGGCCGTCCCGTCAAGTACCTGAACCTGCCGGTGGAGGACCTGAAGGCCGCCGCCATTGCCCAAATGAAGGATGGCCAGCCGGTGTGGTTCGGCTGCGATGTGGGCCAGTGCTCCCTGCGGGAGGGCGGCGTGATGGATCTGGAGGCGATCAAGGCCGATGAGCTTTTCGGCACCCAGTTCTCCATGGACAAAGCCCAGCGGCTGGACTATGGCGAAAGCCTGATGACCCATGCCATGGTGTTCCAGGGCGTGGATTTGGACGAGGACGGCAAGCCCACCCGCTGGCGCGTGGAGAACAGCTGGGGCAAAGAGGCCGGTGAGAACGGCTACTATGTGATGAGCGACGAGTGGTTCACCCAGTACACCTACCAGGTGGTGGTGAACAAGAAGTACCTCACCGCCCAGCAGGTGGAGGAGCTCTCTCAAGAGCCCATCCCGCTGGAGCCCTGGGACCCCATGGGCTCGCTGGCTTAAAGGGAAAAATTAGAACATACCACCGGGGGAAACGTATGCGACTGAAACTATCCGACATTCTAAAGGCCACCGGAGGAACGCTCCTCTGCGGGGACGAGAACACGGCTGTCACCAGCTTTATCACCGACAGCCGCCAGGCCAAGGCCGGGGCCATGTTCGTGCCCATCCGGGGCGAGCGGGCCGACGGCCACGACTACATCCATAGCGTGCTGGAAAGCGGGGCAGCCGCCTCCTTTGCAGACCATCCGGTCCCCACAGGGGAGAAGCCCGTCGTCCTGGTAAAGGACTGCCGGGAGGCGCTGCAAAAGGCCGCCGCCTGGTACCGGGACCAGTTTTCCATCCCCATTGTGGGGGTTACCGGCAGCGTGGGGAAAACCACCGCGAAAGAGATGGTGGCCCAAGCCCTTTCCGCCAAGTTCCGGGTCCTAAAGACCGCCGGCAACCAGAACAGCCAGGTGGGGGTGCCCATCACCGTGTGCGGCCTGCGGAAGGACCACACTGCCGCTGTGGTGGAAATGGGCGTGAGCATGCCCGGGGAGATGGCCCGCATTGCGGCGGTGGTGAAGCCCACCTGCGCCGTGATGACCAACATCGGCGTCTCCCACATCGAGTTTATGAAGAGCCGGGAGAACATCTTAAAGGAAAAGGCCCACATCGCCGACTACCTGCCCTGGAGCGGCACCCTGTTCGTCAACGGGGATGACAGCCTGCTTCCCACCCTGAAGGAGACCCTGGGGAACAAGGTGGTCACCTTTGGCTTGGGGCCCAACTGCGATTGGCGGGCTTACAGCCTGAAGGAAGCGGATAAGGGCACCTTTTTCACCTGCCAGTCCCCCTCTGGGGAAAAGACGGAGCTGTTTGTCCCGGCGGCGGGGGAGCACAACGTGCGCAACGCCCTTTCCGCCATGGCAGTGGCCCGGTATTTGGAGATCCCCGCCGAGGACGCGGCGCGGGCCATCGCCGCCTATAAGGCGCCGGCCATGCGCCAGCAGGTGATTGAGGCAAACGGCCTGCTCATCATCGACGACAGCTACAACGCCAGCCCGGATTCCATGCGCAGCGCCATCGACGTGCTCTCTACCCGGCAGGCGCCGGGCAGGAAGGCCGCCGTGCTGGCGGATATGCTGGAGCTTGGGGACTTTGCCCACCAGGGCCACCGGGAGGTGGGAGAGTACGCCCGCAGCCACGGCGTGGAACTGCTGGTGGCTGTCGGTCCCCTTTCCAAAGAGATCGCCGCGGGCTATGGAGAGGGCGCTGTGTGGTTTGAAACCAACCAGCAGGCTATTGAATATCTAAAAGGGACCTTGCGGCCGGGGGACGCCCTGCTGGTGAAGGGTTCCCGGGGCATGGCCACCGACCAGATTGTGGCCGCCCTGAAAGAGTAAGGAGGAATTGTAAATGGAGACCGCAAAGGAATTTCAAAAGCTGTGCAAGGGCTTGCAGCATGTGGGCATCCCCACAGCGGACCTGCAAAAGACCCTGGCCTTTTATGAGAGCCTGGGCTTTGAGAAAGCCTACCTGGCAGGCAGCGTGGAGGGCGGCCGGGCGGTGGCTTTTTACCGCTTGGGAGATCTGACGCTGGAGATCTACGGCAACGGCCCGGCGGCGGGTGTCTCCGGCGCCATCGACCACATCGCCCTGGATGTGTCCGATATCGAAGCGGCCTACGCTCTGGTGCAGGGGCTGGGCTATCCCGTGGTGAGCCAGGGGATTGAGTCCATGAATGTGTGGGAAAACGGCGTGCGCTACTTCACCATTCTGGGCCCCAACCAAGAGAGAGTGGAGTTTAACCAGTACCTGTAAGCCCATGAAAACCAGAAGAAGCGCCCTCTTCCATCCGGGAGGGCGCTTCTTCTGGCATACAAGGGAATGGGGGAATATGGGAACGCGTCAGCGGTAATAGGCGTGGGGCTGCATGCTTAAAAATTGGCGGAGCACCGTGCTGTTGACCTGGTTGTAGTAGTGGAGGTAGTCCTTCTTTTTCTGGCGCTCCCGTTTGTTTCTCGCCTGGAGGAGCTTCCATTTGGCGCAGTTTTTGTGGCAGCCTTCGCAGTAACGGCCGCAGGTGGACTGACAAGGGATCATGGACGGTCTCTCCTTTCTGTTGAGAACAAAAACAGCCGCTCTCTCCCAGGAGCTGGCGCAAGGGCGCGCCGGCTCTGAGAAAAGCGGCTGTTCCAACTGGCTTTCTTGGCCCCAGCTTGGCAGGGCCGGGTCTGCGGCGCTGTCATACGCCCACCCCCTTTGAAAACGGTTTGAGTATATTATAGCGGAAGGGGAAAGGAGAATCTATCAACATTTTGTTAAGTTTTCTGAAGGAAAGTGCGGAACCCCTTGCCAAAAGGGCATCCCCATTCCTTTTGGTTATGGTTTTGCATAATAGATAGGTATTTGCTATTTTAAAGGCTTCGCGCTATACTAGTATGTGGGAAAGAAGAGCTCCGCCCGGATGGGCGGGAAAGGCGGCCGTCCCATGAGACTGGCGCCGCGTGGAGAAAGCGGTTTTGCTATTTGTATTTGTAGAAGCAAGCAGGAGGTACCCCAATGAGAACCATTCAAAACCAGACATTTGACGAGGAACGGGCCCTTTACGGCCTGCGAGAGACCTTGGTGCGGGATTGCACCTTCGACGGCCCCGCGGACGGGGAAAGCGCCTTCAAGGAGTGCGCGGACGTGGAGGCGGACCACTGCTTCTTCAACCTGCGGTACCCCTTCTGGCACGACGAGCATTTGACCATCCGTAACTCGGAGATGACAGAGCTGTGCCGGGCAGCGCTGTGGTACTCCCACCACATTGAAATTGCGGACACCAAGCTCCACGGCATCAAGGCCCTGCGGGAGTGCTCCGATGTGAAGATGACCGGCTGCGACATTGTCTCCCCGGAGTTTGGCTGGTCCGTCCACAATATCGAGATGGAGGACTGCGACGCCCAGGCGGAGTACTTTATGATGCGCTCCACGGGCCTGCGTTTCCGCAACGTGCGGATGAAGGGAAAGTACTCCTTCCAGTACATCGAGGATGCTGTGTTCGAGGACTGCGACTTCGACACCAAGGACGCCTTCTGGCACGCCAAAAACGTGGTGGTGAAAAACAGCACCGTCAAGGGTGAGTACCTGGCCTGGTACTGCGAGAACGTCACCTTTGAGAATTGCACCATCATCGGCACCCAGCCCCTGTGCTACTGCCAGGGTTTGAGGCTCATCAACTGCAAGATGGTGGACTGCGACCTGGCCTTTGAGCGCTCCCACGTCCAGGCAACGCTCACCGCGCCCATCCTCAGCATCAAGAACCCCCTCACCGGCAGCCGCATCACCGTGCCCCAGGTGGGGGAGATCATCCGGGACATCGAGGGCGCCGATGGCGAGGTGGAGGTCCAGAAGGGGCCCGAGAAAAAGGAATGTCACTGCGCTTGAAAAAGAGGGAGGCCCGCCGCGGGCCTCCTTTTTCTTTGGGCTTTTTGTATAAAGGGCGTCCCTCCCAGCCAAACTAGGGGCAAATGCCAAGGGAGGGACACTGTGTGAAAATCGTTTCCAAACAGGAGTACAGCCGCCGTGTGGAGGAGGTCTCGCCCCCGTCTCCGGTGGGGAAGGACTGCCTGCTGGCCTTCCTCTTTGGGGGGGCCGTCTGCACCCTGGGACAGGCGCTGTGCGGCCTTTACCAGAGCTTGGGGCTGGAGCTTTCCCAGGCCAGGACCGGGGTTTCCATCAGCCTGATTTTCCTCTCCGCCCTGCTGACCGCCCTGGGCCTTTACGACCGGGTCGCCAAGTACGCCGGGGCGGGCACCCTGGTGCCCATCACAGGGTTTGCCAACTCCATGGTGTCCCCGGCCCTGGAGTTCAAGTCCGAGGGCTTTGTCACCGGCCTGGGAGCCAAGCTCTTTTCCATCGCGGGGCCGGTGCTGGTGTTTGGCGTCAGCGCTTCGGTGCTGTACGGGCTGGTCCTGTTTGGCCTGTCCCTTCTCACAGGGGGCGCCCGATGAAGCGCCTTGGAAAAAGGACCTTGGAGTTCCGCCTGCCCCCCACCATCCTCTCCCACGGGGCGGTGGGAGGAAAGAGGGAGGCGGAAGGCCCCTTGGGCGGGGACTTCGACCAGACCTTTCAGGACACCACTTTGCAGAAGGAGAGCTGGGAAAAGGCGGAGGCCCAGCTGCAGAAGGAGGCGGTAGCCCAGGCCCTCTCGAAAGCGGGGGCCCGGCCGGAGGAGGTGGACTTCATCCTGGCGGGGGATTTGCTGAACCAGTGTATCTCCTCCACCTTTGGCCTGCTGGACTTCCGCATCCCCTTCCTGGGCCAGTATGGGGCCTGCTCCACCATGGCCCAGACGCTGCTGGTGGCGTCCATCCTGGTGGAGAGCGGCGCCGCCCGCCGGGCGCTGGCTGTCACCAGCTCCCACTTCTGCTCGGCAGAGCGCCAGTTCCGCCTGCCTTTGGAATACGGCGGCCAGCGGGCCCCCACCGCCCAGTGGACCGCCACCGCCGCGGGCTGCGCCCTGGTGGGCTTGGGCGGGCCGGTGGTGATACGCCGGGGCCTGGCAGGGACCATTCAAGACCTGGGAGTGAAGGATGCGGCCAACATGGGGGCGGCCATGGCCCCCGCGGCGGCGGAGAGCATTTTCCAGTTCCTGGAGGACACCGGCACCTGTCCTCAGGACTACGACGGCATCTACACGGGAGACCTGGGGGCGGTGGGCTCAGAGCTGCTGTACCAGTGTTTGGGGGACAATGGCATCGACCTGCGTCCGGTCCACCAGGACTGCGGCCTGCTGCTCTACGACCGGGAGCGCCAGGATGTCCACGCGGGGGCCTCAGGCTGCGGGTGCTCGGCCTCGGTGCTTTGCGGCCACCTGCTGCGCCGCATGGAGCGAGGAGAGCTGCGGCGCATCCTGTTCTGCGCCACGGGGGCGCTGATGTCCCCCACCTCCTCCCAGCAGGGCCTGGCCATCCCCGGCGTGTGCCATGTGCTAGAGCTGGTCTCCCAACAATAAAAAAAGGCCCCGCAAAGGGGCTTTCTTATCCGTCCTTTGGCGGCAGGTCCAGGGCCCAGAAAAACTGTTCCATCACGGTCATTAGGCGCTGGTATTCCTCCTCGTTGAGCCGTTTCAGGCATTGGAGATCCCGTGCCAGGTCAAAGTCGGTGACACGCCCCAGCAGCAGTTGGTCCGCGCTGACCTCCAAGCCCTCTGCCAGCTTGGCCAGGCTTTCTGCCCGCACGTTTTTCCCGCCGGTCTCCACCGAGGCGAAAAACTGCAGGGAAAGACCGCAGCGCTCGGCGGCCTTTTCCTGGGTGAGCCCCAGTTCCTTCCGCCGCTGGGCGATGCGCTTTCCCATTTCCTTGGCAAAAAGCAGATCTCGTTTCATGTTACAGCTCCCTTATATCCAATAATAGTAAGTCTACTCCTTTTTGGATGAAATATAATTGCCAAACAAAGAACTTTCTTATACAATTGGAGATAAAAGGGGGCGCTTTTAGGATGGAAAAAGAAAGAAGCGGCCTTTTCTGCCGGAGGATACGCTACGATGGGGCTTGGGAGACGGTCTATTTCCTGGAGTCCGGGGGAGGGCTGTGGCTGCCCGAGCCCCTGCTGCGGGCCCGGGGGCTTTTCCCGGGGAGGCGTTTGGCGGTGGGGAAGGTGTGCCCCCAGTCGGTAGAGCTTTCCCTTGAGGCAGCCGGCCCCGCCGCTGTGGAGGCGGGGGGCTTTCTCCGGGTGCCCATAGAGGTGTGGTCCCGCACCTCTATGGAGCCGGGGCGCTCCTGGCTGGCCCTGTTCCCCCTCTCTTCCAGCCTATTCCTAATGGACCGGGGAATACTGTAAAAATGCCCGCGCTGGCGCAGCGTGGGCATTTTCAATCGCGAAGTATGGGGGTGCGTCATCCCTTGGCAAAGCGCACCATGGGGGAGATGTCGATGCCCTCTGGGCAGCTTTCCAGAAAGGCTAGCAGCTTTTGCCCAAGGAGCTTCACGCCGCCGGGGGCGTCGCTCTCCAGGTTGACGGGCAGGATGGGGTCGTGGACGGAGAGCCGCAGCAGGAACCAGCCTTCCCCCTCCCCTTCCGGGAAGGAGACCCGAAGGCCCTCCCGGTTGTCAGGGGCGATGGCCCAGCCCTGGGCTTTGGCGTATTCCTCCAGGGCGGCGATCAGCGCTTCGCCCCGGGCGCGGAAGTCCTCCTCGGTGATGGGAAGCCGCACCTCGGCAGCTTCCACCGGCTCCCGCAGGGGGGCCAGCAGGTCCTCCAAGTCCTTGCCCTCCCGGCGCAGGGTGGCCATTTTGATGAGGATTTTGGTCACCAGGTAGGCGCCGTCATCCAGAAAATGGTTCTCCCCCATGGCGGCATGGCCGCTGGTCTCAATGGCCAGGGGGCAGTCCACCCCTTCTTGGTTCAGGCGCAGGGCCTCGTTGATGACGTTCTTGTATCCCCGCTTAAAGCGGTGGTGTTTCCCGCCCAGGGTGGTTTCAATGTACTCTTTCAGCCCGTCGGAGGTGATGGAGTCCGTGACCACAGTGCCGCCGGGATGGCCCTCCAGGGCAATGGCGGAGGCCAGGGCCACCAGCCGGTTGCGGTTGATCTCCTGCCCCCGGTGGTCCACTGCCGCGCCCCGGTCCACGTCCGTGTCGAAGATGACGCCCAGGTCGGCGTGGGCGGCCTTTACCGCCTGGCAGATGGAGGCCATGGCCTCCTCATTTTCCGGGTTGGGCACATGGTTGGGGAACATGCCGTCTGGCTCTAAAAACTGGCTGCCAGAGATGTCCGCCCCCAGGGGCTCCAGCACGCCGGTGGCGTAGAAGCCCCCGGCGCCGTTGCCGGCGTCCACCACGATGTGCAGGCCCGCCAGAGGATGGCTGTAGTCCGGGGCGTTCACCCCCTCTTGAATGGTGCGCCGCAGCCGGGCAGCGTAGTCCTTCATGTACCCGCAGGGCTCCACAGAGCCGGGGGCTTCCCGTTCCGGATGGGCGCCCTCCTGGGCCAGGGCCAGGATCTCCGTGATGTCCGGGGCGTCTAGGCCCCCCTGGGGGGTGAAGAATTTCAGCCCGTTGCGGTGATAGGGGTGGTGGCTGGCTGTGATCTGCACCGAGCAGTCGCAGGGCAAATCCAGGGTGGCCCAGAACATAGAGGGCGTGGAAGCCAAACCGCAGTCCAGCACCTGGACGCCGTACCGCACAAATACCCGCTGCAACGCGGCGCTGATGCGGTCCGCGCTGATGCGGGAATCGTGGCCCACCGCCAGTTTCAGTCCGGCGGCAGCCTTGCCCAGGTGTTTTTCGCACCACACCAGAAAGGCCGCCGCAATGGTTTCCACCACTTCATCGGTGAGGGTGACCGGCTCGCCGGGAACGCCCTCCACCGCCACGCCTCGAATGTCCGTGCCGCTTTTCAGTTTGCTGTATTCCATATCAGGAATTCCTCCTTACTTATATTTCTGCTGCCCCATATCCTAGATCCCGCAGCCAGGCTTTCACCTGTTCCAGGTTGGGGCTGCACAGCATGGGCAGGGCCTCCGCCAGGGCGGCGGGGTCCCAGTCCCACCACTTTGCCTCCAAGAGGAGCTGGGTCAGCTGGGGGTCGAACCTGTTTTTCAAGAACCGGGCGGGGTTGCCGCCCACCAGGGTATAGGGGGCCACGTCCTTCGTCACCACGGAATAGGCCGCTACGATGGCCCCGTCCCCGATGCGCACTCCGGGCATGACCACGCTCTCCCGGCCCAGCCACACATCGTTGCCCACAACGGTATCCCCCTTGCGGGGCAGCTGGTCCAGGTGGGGCGGGGCGTTTTCCTCCCAGGCGCCGCCGAACACGGCGAAGGGGTAGGTGGTCACGCTGCACAGCCGGTGGTTGGCCGCCCCCATGACGAAGGTGGTGCCGCTGGCCAGGCAGCAGAATTTCCCAATGGTGAGCCTGTCCCCAAACTCCGGGTAGTTGAACAGGATGTTGTTTTTCTCAAAGCCCGTGGGGTCCTGGGGGTCGTCGTAATAGGTGTAGTCCCCAATGGTCACATTGGGGGCCTGCACCACGTTCTTTAAAAAGCAGGATGTCTTGTATGCGTTGGGAAAGACCGCGTTGGGGTCTGGAATCTGCAGTGCCATAAAATAACCTCGTTTCTGTTTGTGATTCACCTCCAGAGCAGAGTTTTCAGGGCAGTGGCCACGGCCCTCTTTTTCCGAAGTTCCTTCATTTCCGTTCACCAAATCTTCAATTGTGTTTGCAGGGTAGGGGTCTGTGTTTTGATTTCCCCTCCTGTATCTTATCAAAAATGAAAAAGGGATTCAACGCCTCTGCCAAATTTCCGGCCGTGAAAGAAAAATCCGCGGCCTTTACTGGCAGCTGTTTGGGCGGCAAGCTGCCGCGGCCAAGCCGCGCACATCCTGCTGTGAGACGGGCCCCTCCTGCGCCCGCGCTTTTCGTTTGCAGCCATTTTGTCATTTCCCGGTCCGCAGCCGCCTGCGCGACGTGCCCCGGCGCAGCCAAACAAGGCGCTTTCCCATCTCGAAAAGCCAGGAGCGCGGGCCGCTGAGGGTCCGTTTTTCTCGGGTTCGGCGGGCGGCAAGTTGCCGCGCCCAAGCCGCGCACATCCCGCTGCGGGATAGGGCCCCTCCTGCGCCCGCGCTTTTCATTTGCGGCCATTTTGCCATTTCCCGGTCCGCAGCCGCCTGCGTGACATGGGGCCGGCGCAGCCAAACAAGGCGCTTTCCCATCCCCAAAAACCAGGAGCGCGGGCCGCTAAGGAGACGTTTTTCACTCGGCCCGGCGGGCGGCAAGTTGCCGCGCCCAAGCCGCGCACATCCCGCTGCGGGATAGGGCTCCTCCTGCGCCCGCGCTTTTCGTTTGCGGCCATTTTTGTCATTTCCCGGTCCGCAGCCGCCTGCGCGACATGGGACCGGCGCAGCCAAACAAGGCGCTTTCCCATCCCCAAAAACCAGGAGCGCGGGCCGCTAAGGGTCCGTTTTCCCCCAGACCCGGCGGGCGGCAAGCTGCCGCGCCCAAGCCGCGCACATCCCGCTGCGGGACAGGGCCCCCTCCTGCGCCCGCGCTTTTCATTTGCAGCCATTTTTGTCATTTCCCGGTTCATAGCTGCCTGCGCGACGTGCCCCGGCGCAGCCAGACAAGGCGCTTTCCCATCTCGAAAAGCCAGGAGCGCGGGCCGCTGAGGGTCCGTTTTTCTCGGGTTCGGCAGCCTCTAGCCGCCTGCGCGACGTGCCCCGGCGCAGCCGGTTGCATCTTCTGGGAGTTTGTGGTATGATAAACACAGCGCAGGCCCTGGGTCCCAGAAAGGGGAGGGGCGGCGCTCCCTGCCGGGACCGGCGGGGACGATACGGAACATAGGCAAAGGAGGAATAAGTATGTCTCCCAAAATGGTAGAACTGCATGACATCGACGTGCCCGCCTTTTTGAAGGTGCTGGACAGCTGCGAGGGTGAAGTGTACCTGATGACCCGGGACGGCGACCGGCTGAACCTGAAAAGCAAGCTGTGCCAGCTGGTGGGCCTGACTGCGTTGATCGAGGGCGGCAAGATCGCCGAGGCCTTCGTCATGTGCGAGAAGGAGTCCGACGAATCCAAGCTGTTCCGGTTCAATCTGTATAAGCACTCGGAGGACGAGGAAGAGTAAAAAGTTGCGGGGGGCGGCCGGAAGCGTGTCTTTGGCGCGGGCCGCCCTTTTTTGCGGGAAACCAGCCCCAGCCGCGGGGAAGAAAGGATGCTGTTCCATGCTG
Source organism: Acutalibacter sp. LFL-21 (assembly GCF_025630755.1). Lineage (NCBI taxonomy): Bacteria > Bacillati > Bacillota > Clostridia > Eubacteriales > Acutalibacteraceae > Acutalibacter > Acutalibacter sp. LFL-21. The sequence goes on from NZ_JAOTNT010000005.1 coordinate 64,896, forward strand.
ACGGAAAAGAAAAAAGAATTTATCGAGTTCATGCTCTCGGCCCAGGTGCTGCGCTTCGGCCACTTTGTCACCAAAAGCGGCCGCAACACCCAATACTTTGTCAACACCGGCAACTATAAGACCGGCGCCCAGCTTTCCCGGCTGGGCAGCTACTACGCCGGGCTTGTGAAGGATACTGTGGGCGGAGAGTTCGAGGCCATGTTCGGCCCGGCCTATAAGGGCATCCCCCTGGCCAGCGCCTGCTCCATCGCCCTGTACAACGACTACGGCATCGACAAGCCCTATTTCTTCAACCGCAAAGAGGTGAAGGACCACGGCGAGGGCGGCGGCACGGTGGGCTATGCCCCCCAGGACGGGGACCGCATCCTCATCATCGAGGACGTGATCACCGCCGGCACCGCCGTGCGGGAGACCATGCCCATTCTGAAGGCCTGCGCCGATGTGCAGGTGCCCCACATGTTCATCAGCGTGGACCGGTGCGAGGTGGGCCACACCCCCGGCAAAACCGCCATTATGGAGGTGGAAGAGGAGTTCGGCGTGAAGGTGCACCCCATCGTCACCGTGGTGGATATCCATGAGTACCTGAAAGAGCAGGGCACCGACCCCGAGCTGCTCAAAGCCATGGAAGGCTATATGGAGCAGTACTGCGTGCTGTAAATTTCTAAAAAGCAAAAAGTTTCCCACAGGGCTTTGGCAGCCTGTGGGAAACTTTTTTATTTCCGGTTGGGTCTCCGCTTGAGGGCCAGCAGTTCCATGTACTCTGCAAAGTTGCTGGTGCCGGTGGGAGAAAACATCACCCATTTCCCGTCGTGATAGGTCTGGGCCGCCTCATACTGGGCGCGGACAGCCGGGGAGAGGCTCTCCCAGATGGCTTCCACTTTGGCCCGCTCCGCTTTCCCAAAGATCACCAGGAATCCCATGCACTGGCTTTTGGCATAGAGGGAGCACAGGGTCTTGCCGCCCCGGCGGTATTTGTACTCGTAGGTCCAGCTTTTGCCGCCGGAGTCCCACAGGCGGTCCATGTCATAGCGCTCCTCGATGGCCTGGCACAGCGCCTGCCAAGCCGCATACAGCGCCGGGCCCAAAAGCTCCTCCAGCATGGCTGGGGTGGGGATGGTTTTCAGCATAGCGTTCCTCCGCAGGGTTCAGTGGGGTTTGTGCCGCCGCCCCTTGCGCTTGCCCAGCTGCCGCAGGGGGCTTTGGGCATTGGCGATGATGTGGTCCACAAAGTGGAGCAGGGCCAGCATCATCACAATGGCGAACAGCAGCATGGGGGCCAGGGCGATGAGCATGGGCATGGTCAGGTTTGTCAGGGCGAAGAAGTCCCGCAGGAAGAGCAGCGAGGCCACAAAGCCGGAGAGCAGCACCCCGAACAGGGCGCCCCGCAGGCCGTTGAAGGGGGTGCTCACCTTAAAGAGCATGATAAAGCCCGTCAGGCAGGTGAGGATCACCGCCAGGGTGGACATATCCGGGTTGGAAAGGCCCAAGGGCTCGCTGAGGGCGCACAGCAGCACGATGTTGGCGGTCATGGTCAGGGCCGCCGGGATGCTCTGGCGGATGACGTTTAAGATGAATTTGCCCCGCAGCCGCTCTTTGTTGGGCTCTAAGGCCAGGATGAAGGAGGGCGTGCCGATGGTCAGGGTGGAGATCAGCGTCTGCTGCACCGGCTGGAAGGGGTAGCTGTAGTTGATGAAGATGAACAGCACGGCGATCAGCGCCGAGAAAATGGTCTTGGAGAGGAACAGGGCGCTGGAGCGCTGCAGGTTGTTGATGGACCGGCGGCCCTCCTGCACCACCACGGGCATGGAGGCGAAGTTGGAGTCCAGCAGCACCAGGCTGGAGACGGTGCGGGCCGCGTCGCTGCCGGAGGCCATGGCGATGGAGCAGTCCGCCTCCTTCAAGGCCAGCACGTCGTTGACGCCGTCGCCGGTCATGGCCACCGTGTGGCCCTGGGCCTTCAGCGCCTTGACGAAGCTGAGCTTCTGCTGGGGGGTCACCCGGCCGAAGACGGAGTACTCACTCACCGCCCGGCGGATGTCCTCCTCGGTGCGCAGGGTGGTGGCGTCCACATACTTGTCCGCGTTTTCCAGCCCCGCCTTCCGGGCGATGTGGGCCACGGTGACGGCGTTGTCCCCGGAGATGACCTTCAAATCCACCCCCTGGTCGGCAAAGTACCGCAGGGTGCGGGGGGCCTCCCGGCGGATTTTATCACTCAAGAGCACCAGGCCCATAAGCTCCAGCTTCTCCGGCAACTCTTTGTCCGCAAAGGGCTGCGGGCTGCGGGCCAGCAGCAGCACCCGCTGCCCCTGCTGGGAGTAGCCCTCCACCTGCTCCCGGATGGCGAAAAAGCCATCGCCCAGGATAAATTCCCCCGCGCCCATGACGTAGGAGCCCCGGCCGGGGAAGAAAGCGCCGCTCCATTTGCGGGCGGAGGAGAAGGGCACCAGGTCCCTGGCCCGCCAGGGGCTTGGCTCTGGAAAGCGCTCCTGAATGGCCAGGGAGGTGGGGTTGCCGTCGCTGAGGTTGGAGACCAGGGCCGAGAGGGCGGCGGCCATGTCCTGCTCCGAAACGCCCGCAAAGGGCACCAGCTCGTCCACCTGCATGGTGCCCTCGGTGATGGTGCCGGTCTTGTCCAGGCACAGGGTGTCCACCCGGGCCAGGGTCTCCACGCAGTACAGGTCCCGCACCAAAGTCTTGCGGGCGGAGAGCTTCACCACGCTGACGGCAAAGCACACGCTCACCAGCAACACCAGCCCCTCGGGAATCATGCCCACCATGGCGGCGGTGGTGCTCACCACCGAGTTCTGCAGGGTGTCCCCCAGCACGAAGAACTGCTTCCAGAACAGCAGGGCCCCAATGGGCAGAATGCCGAAGCCCACCCACTTGACGATGCGGTCGATAGAGTCCATGATCTCAGAGTTGCGCTTTTTAATGTACTTGGCGTCCCCGGCGATCTTGGTGGCGTAGTTCTCCGCGCCCACATGCTCCACCTGGGCGTGAACGCTGCCGCTGACCACAAAGCTGCCGGAGAGCAGGCTGTCCCCCGGCCGCTTGAGAATGGGGTCCGATTCCCCGGTGATGAGGGACTCGTTGACCTCGCACTCCCCGGCGGAGACGATAGCGTCGGAACAGATCTGGTTCCCCGCCGAGAGCACCAGGATGTCGTCCAAAACCACCTGCTCCACGGGGATCCCCTTTTTCACGCCCTCCCGCAGGACAGCGGCCTTGGGGGCGGAGACGATGGAGAGCTTGTCCAGGGTGCGTTTGGCCCGGATGCTCTGGAAGGAGCCGATGAAGATGTTGGCGAAAATAACCCCCAGGAACACCGCGCTGCGGAAGGAGCCCACCAGGATGACCGCGGCGGCCAGGGCAAAGTTGAGGATGTTGAAGAAGGTGAACACGTTCTCCCGGATGATCTGGCCCTCGGTTTTGGTTTTGATGCCGCTGATGCCGTTGTGCAGGCCCTGCTGCACCCGCTGCCTTACCTGTTCTCCCGAGAGGCCTACCCGCGGGTCGGGGTGGAAGCGCCCCACCGGTGCGGCCCGGCGGGCGGGCGAAGGCGCGGCCCGGCGTGGTTCGCGGTCTCGATTCAAACAGATTCCCCCTTTCCATTCCAGTGAATATATCCAGTATACACCATGAAATAGCCGTTTCCAAGCAAGTGCGGGCCATATTTTCAGAAAATTTCCGCTTTTCCACAATTTCAGAGCACCGGGCCTCCCGCCCCTTCCAAAATATAGCCAAAAAGCGGCGGCAGATCCCCCCGCAAACGGCAAAAAACCAGGTTTTCCGCGGCCTGCGGGGATTTGACAGGAACGCTGGAAAAGAATATAATGCAGGCAAGATCGCTTTCGTAACATGATTCTTTAGAAGGTATAGAAAGGATGTTTCACACATGGCTGGCAAAAAAACAGCGGAATTTATGATCGTGAACCGCAGAAGCGGCAAGGCCCTGCAGGCCACCGGCCTGGACAACGGCCTGGTCGTGGAGCAGAGAGAGCCTATTAAGGCCGACGCCCAGATCTGGACCTCTGTGGAGGCAGAGGGCGGCATCAAGCTTTTCAACAAGGCTTGCGGCAAGGTTTTGGATGTGATGCAGGGCGGCACCGCCGACGGCACCTGGGCCCAGACCTGGGAAGATGTGGGCGGCGAAAGCCAGCTGTGGCAGCTGGTCAACGTGAGCTCTACTTATAAGAAGATCGTCAACGTGCACTCCGGCAAGGCGCTGGACATTGTGGACATGAGCAGTGAGGACGGCGCCCCCGCCCAGATTTGGGAGAGCGTAGAGGGCGAGGGCCAGCAGTGGAAGTTTGTCTCCACCCAGGAGAAGGCCCCTGCCAAGACCGTGCGCAAGACCGCCCCGAAGAAGGCGGCCCCCAAGGCGGAGGAGAAGGCTGTGGAAAAGGCCGCTCCCGCCAAGCGCGCCCCCCGCAAGGCCGCGGAGAAAAAGGCCGCCGCTCCCAAAGCGGTGGAGGCCAAGGCGGAGGAGAAGGCCCTGAAGGCAGAGCCCGCCAAGGCCATGAAGAAGCAGGAAGAGGCCCCCAAGGCCCTGCAGAAGGCGGAGCCCGCCTCTAAGAAGCCTGCCGCGCCCGCCAGCAAGGCGAAAAAGTAAGATGGAAAAAGAGGACGGTCCCCCTGCGGGGACGGTCCTTTTTGCTTGGGCCCGCCCTTTTTCGGGGATTTTTCCATTTACAAGAGGGCGGAAAAACGGTATGATAAGGGTAAGAGATTTTCCTGGAAAGGTGGTTTTCTATATGGCGGACCTTGTTTCAATGGGCGAGCTCCTGATCGACTTTACCCCCGTGGGGGAGACGGAGGACGGAAGGCTCCTCTTTGCCCGCAATCCCGGGGGCGCCCCCGCCAACGTGGCGGTGCAGGCCCACCGGGCCGGGGTGAGCGCCGGCTTTCTGGGCCGGGTGGGCCTGGATATGTTCGGCAGTTTCCTGGCGGACACCTTGAAGGGCTGCGGCGTGGACACCCGGGGCCTCTCGCAGGACCCGGACTACGCCACCACCCTGGCCTTTGTGCAGCTGAGCCCCGAGGGCGACCGGGACTTCAGCTTTTACCGCAACCCCGGCGCGGACACCCGCCTCTCCTTTGCGGAGACGGACCTGTCCATTGTGGAGGAGTGCAAGCTGCTGTGCTTCGGCTCTCTGCTGCTGACGGCGGAGCCCTCCCGCAGCGCGGTGCACCAGCTGGTGGACCACGCCCGCGCGCTGGGGAAGATCACCGCCTATGACCCCAACTGGCGCCCGCCCCTGTGGAAGGGCCGCGAGGCGGAGGGTGTGGCCCAGATGAAGAGCCTGGTGCCCAAGGCGGACATTATGAAGATCTCTGGGGAGGAGCTGGAGCTTCTCACCGGGAAAGAAGTGGTGGAAGAAGGGGCCTGGGCCCTGTTGGAGCAGGGGGTCTCCCTGGTGGTGGTCACCTTGGGCGCCCGGGGCTGCAAGGCCTTCGCGCCCGGCCTCACCTTGGAGAAGCCCACCTATGACACCAAGGTGAAGGACACCACCGGCTCTGGCGACAGCTTCTTCGGGGCGCTGCTGGCCAAGGTGATCCTCTCTGGGAAGCGGCCGGACCAGCTCGCTCCGGAGGAGCTGGGGGATTTCCTGGACTTCGCCAACGCGGCAGGTTCCACCTGCGCCACCAAGACCGGGGCCATCCCCGCCCTGCCCACCACGGAGGAGATTGAGGCCTGCCGGAAGAGCGTGCCCCTGCTCCACGTGTAAAGCGAGAACTCCAGATGTAGAACGCGCGCAAAAAGCCTGTCCTCCCGAGAAGGGGGACAGGCTTTTTCTGTTTTCTATTTCGTGCGCAGGGAGGGCACGCTTTTCGATGGGAGGGCCTTACGGCTTCTTCTCCCCGGGGTTTTCCAGATACTCCTCCACCCGGTAGCGGGGGCGGGCCTTTACCTCGCTGTAGATCTTGCCGATATAGCCCCCAACAACCCCCAGGCAGAGCATCTGCAGGCCGCCCAAAAGCCAGATGGAGCAAACAATGGCGGTCCAGCCTGTGACAGCCCAGCCGGCAAAGTAGGAGATCAGGGCGTAGAGCAGGCCGAGAATGCTCAGCACCGAGATGAGGATGCCCAGGTTGGAGATCAGCTTTAGGGGCTTAACGCTGAAGCTGGTGATGCCGTCCAGGGCGAAGGAGAGCATCTTTTTCAGGGGGTACTTGCTCTCTCCGGCAAAGCGCTCGTGGCGGTCGTAATAGACGTAGTCGCTGCGGTAGCCGATCAGCGGCACAATGCCCCGCAGGAACAGGTTGACCTCCCTGTACTCAGAGAGGGCCTCTAGGGCGCGCTTGCTCATCAGGCGGTAGTCCGCGTGGTTAAACACCACATCCACGCCCAGCAGCTGCATCACCTTGTAAAAGCCCTCGGCGGTGGTGCGCTTGAACCAGGTGTCCGTGTCCCGCTTGTTCCGCACGCCGTAAACCACGTCGCAGCCCTCTTGGAACTTCTTTACAAACTGGTCCAGGGCGTCGATATCGTCCTGCAGGTCCGCGTCCATGCTGATGGCGGCGTCACACCGGGGCATGGCGCTCATCAAGCCGCAGAGCAGGGCGTGCTGGTGGCCCCGGTTGTGGCTGAGCTTTACCCCCTCTACCCAGGGGTTTTCCCGGTTGAATTGGGAGACCAGCTCCCAGGTTCTGTCCTTGCTGCCGTCATCCACATAGAGGATGCGGCTCTTCTCTCCGATAAGGCCGGCGGCCCGCATGGCGTTGAGCTTGTCCGTCATGCGGCGGGTGGTTTCGGGCAGCACGGCCTCCTCGTTGTAGCAGGGGATGACAAAATATACTGTGGCTTCCATACGATCTCTCCTTTATTCCGAGGGTTGGTCCGGGTTGTTGGCGGGCGGCGCCTCACCGCCAGGCGGGGGAGGGGCCTCCTTGGGGGGCGGGCTCTCTTCCGGCACGGCGGCTTCCCGCTGCACATGGGGCGTCATGGCCCCGGGGCGCCGGAAGGAGGCGTGGCGGCTTTTGGCGTATTGGGAGAACCGGCCCACCCGCAGCATGCTGGGCCCCCGCTGGGGCTGGGGCCGGGGGCGCACCCGGTTCATCAGGGTGAGGTAGGCCACCAGCACCGCCAGGGACACCAGGGTGATGCCAAAGCCCAGGGCCAGGCCGGGCGTGTGATAGGTGAACTCAATGGTGACGCTTTCCCCTTCGGGGACCACCACGGCCATAAAGCCCACGTTCACCCGTTCAATGGCGGCGGGCTCCCCGTTAACGGTGGCGCTCCAGCCCGCCTCGTAGGGCACGCTGAAGAAGATGAGCTGCTCCTTGTCAGAGTCCAGCTGGGCGGTGAAGCCGGTGTTGGTGTATTGGAAGGAGGAGCAGGCAGAGGCGGCCCGGTCCTGGCAGTCCTGCAAATAGCCCTCCTCGTTGAAGACGCGCATATCCTCGGGCAGATGCTCCAGAATGCCCTCGTAATAGGGCACCCGGTCATCCTCGATGACCACGGCCCGCAGCATGCTGAGCTCCCGGTCGCCAATGGTGTCCTCGCCGCCCTCGCTCAGGGCGTTGTACTCGCTGCGGGTGATGTAGTAGTCATAGGAGAAGCCCATGGGGATATAATACTGGTTCTCCCAAATGTCAAAGCCGTTGGCGTTGCCATAATAGGCAAAGCCGGGCATAGAGGGGTTGGAGGAATCCTCCCCCGCAAAGTAAGCGTCGTCGTGGTCGTCGTCAAACAGCCAGTGCACGCTTAAAAGCCCGCGAATGCCGTAATGGGCCGTGGTGGGCCGGGAGGCCACGTCCCGCTGCACGCCGATGGAGTCGTAAAACTCCATCAAAGAGCCGGGCACCACGCTGTGGAAGGCCTGGATGGTGGGGATTTCCCAGAACATGCCGGCGTTGTCCAGGGACTCGTAAAAGTCCGAGCGGCACTCCTGCAGGTCCGTCAGGTCGATGTCCTTTCCGCCGTTGAGGGAATAGGGGATCAAATGGTCCCAGGTGTACTCCGACTGTGTCTTGCCCAGGGCGATGAAGAAGATGGAGTAGAACACAGAGACCAGGGAGACCCCAATGAGGGTAGAGCGGAAAAAGGCCTTTTTGTGCCTGCGGCAGAAGCAGAACAGGTACACCACCCCCGCCAGGGAGACCAGGGCGATGGCCACATAGCTCCAGAAGCGGGTGGGGTAGTCCTCCAGGCCAAAGGTGACCGTCTCCTGGCCGTCGGTGGTCTCCAGGGTGGGCATAAAGCCGATGACCACCGTAATGGCCAGGGTGATGACCAAACACCAGGTGATGGAGCGCTTCCAGTTGACGCGCTCGTTTTCCAGGGCCAGCACCGTGGCCATGGCCATCATCAGGGTGAGCATGTAGTACCACCGGGCGTAAAAGGAGCTGTTCATCATCTGGAAGGAGGAGTTCAGGAAGGGCACCACCGCCATAAGGAACAGAATCCACAGCAGCTTTTTCAGCCAGTGTTTGCGCCGCAGCTGCAGCCAGCCAATCACCCCCGTCATGCCAAAGAGGGGCAGCCACGCCCCCAGAGAGGCCCACTTAGAGCCGGAATCCGGGGTGAAATTGGGCCGGGCGGGCAGGTCCGGCGGGAAGAAGAAGCAGCTGAGAATGTGCAGATAGCGCTGGTTCTGGTTGTAGAGCACGGCGTTCCAGCCGTTGATGTAGCTGGAGGTGCGGTAGTTCTGCACCACCACCAGCACCGAGGGCACCAGCAGCACGCAGGCAAGCCCCAGCCCCAGCACGGCCTCCAGGGCCAGCAGCAGGAAATCCTTTAGGGAGATGCGCCAGCTTTTGCACAGCAGCCGCAGGAAGAAGTAGATGACCGTAAAGGTGACCATGCCCACGAAGAAGTAGTAGTTCACCACGCAGCAGGCGGCCACCGCCAGGGCGAACAGGCCCCGGCGGCGGGTGGCCATGTACTCATCCAGGGCGGCCAGCAGCAGGGGGAAGAAGACGATGGCCTCGTGGAAATGGTTGAAAAAGATATTGTAAATGGAAAAGCCCGAAAAGGCGTAAAGCACCGCCGCAATCAGGGCGGAGTCCCGGTTTTTGGTGTAGCGGTGGATGTAGACATAGCCGGTAAGGGTGGCGCAGGCAAACTTTAAAATGAGCAGCGGCCCCATCAAATACTGCACCCATTCCGAGGGGAAGGGGATGGTCAGCCAGAAGAAGGGGCTGCCCAGCAGGTAGAAGCTGTAAGAGCCGATGAAGTTGGCGCCCAGGTCTGTCAGGTGGCTCCACCCCAGGTTGCCAGAGCGCACGGCGTCGTGGGCCAGGCGGTAAAAGGGCACCTGCTGGACGTTGAAGTCCCCGTAAAAGAGGAAGCGGCCCCCGTCCACCACAATAAAGGGGATGAACACCAAAAAGGAGAGGCCAAGCCCCAGGAAAAAGGCTTTCAGAAAGTAGTTGTTCCGAAAGCCCCCTTTTTTTTCTTTGAGAGATTCCATAAAAGCGCGTACCTCCGAACCGGATTCAGGCAAGGGGGGAGCGCCCGCCTGCCTATAAGTACTCCCATTATAGCACAGAAACCAGGGGGGATAAAGCACTTTTTCGGCGGAAAGGCCCTTGGGGCAAAAGAAGAAAGAAAAAGATTGCAATTTGGTAACAAAAGAGGGGGAAAATATTGTATAATAAAAAAGTCCGGCGAGAACCCCTTGCCGGGAGCTGTGAAACCAGAGAATGGAGGGAGCCCGCTTGTACCCGTTTTTCGCCATGCTTTCCCGCATGAAATACATCAACCGCTGGGGCTTGATGCGCAACACCCGCAGCGAGAACATCTGCGAGCACAGCCTGGAGGTGGCGCTGATTGCCCACGCCCTGGCCACAGTGGGCAACCAGAAGTTCGGCAAAAGCTACAACCCAGAGCGGGCCGCCCTGCTGGCCGTGTTCCACGACGCGCCGGAGATCATCACCGGGGACATGCCCACGCCGGTGAAGTACCACTCTGAGGAGATCCGCAGGGCTTACGGCGAGGTGGAGGACATGGCGGCAGAGCACCTGGTCTCCATGCTGCCAGAGGAGCTGCGGGAGGAGTACCGGAAGATCATGACCATGAACGGCCCCCAGGACGAGGCCTTAAAGCCCCTGGTGAAGGCGGCGGACAAGATCTCCGCGGTCATCAAGTGCGTGGAAGAGCGCATCAGCGGCAACCGGGACTTCTCCAAGGCGGAGCAGACCATCACCCAGGCCATCCGGGACATGCAGCTGCCAGAGGCGGACTACTTTATGGACCAGTTCCTGCCCAGCTACGGCCTGACCATTGAGGAGCAGGACTACACCCGGGAGGCGGGCCTGAAATTTTCGGAGAGCTCCCAGCTGGTGTTTTCCAAGGTGCTGCCGGAGAAGGGGCCCCGGAAAAAGAAGCGGGGTTAAAGTCCCCGGCCGGCTCTTGCTCAAAATGCAGGGGGCAGGGCCGGAGAAATGGAAATGGACAAGTGAGCCAAAAACCCAGTGTTTATGCGGGTTCCGGCATTTGACCACATGGACGATTAAAGTGGTAACGAATTAACTTGTTAAAGCAAAATCCCAGTGAGGGCGGGACTCTCTCCAGGAGAAACGTGCAGGAAATGGATAAGCGAACTTCAAATCACGCGCCAAAAAGCGCTTCACTTGCCCATGTGGTCAAGTGCCAGGAGGCGCTTAAAACCTGAAGATTCTCTTCACTTGTCCATTTCCCTACCTTCGGCCCTGCTGGGAAAATTTGAAGGACAGGCTTTGTGGCCTGCATAAAGCGGGAGGGGCGCCCGCTCTAAGACGGTTTTGCCGGTCCTCGTTGGGGAAAGGGGAAACCGTCCGCTGTCCCACGAAAATTGGAAGGAGATCAGGAGATCACATCATGCGTATCGGCAACATTGAGATCACGGGCCGGGCGGCCCTGGCCCCGATGGCGGGGGTCACCGACGCCGCCTACCGCCGCCTGTGCGCGGAGTTTGGCGCGGCCTACACCGTCACGGAGATGGTCAGCGCCAAGGCCATTCCATACAGCTATGAAAAGACCGCCCGGCTGGCGGATACCTCGGGAGACCGGGGAGCGGTGTTCCTGCAGCTTTTTGGCAGTGACCCCTTCGACTTTGGCCTGGCGGCCCGCAAGGCGGCGGAGTCCGGCCCGGCGGGCATTGACATCAACATGGGCTGCCCCGTGCCCAAGGTGGCGGGCAACGGCGCGGGCAGCGCCCTGATGAAGGACCCTGCCAAGTGCGCCGCCATTGTGGCCGCGGTGAAGCGGAACACGGACCTGCCCGTCACCGTGAAGATCCGTGCCGGGTGGGACAAGGACCACAAAAACGCCGTGGAGGTGGCCAAGGCCTGCGAAGAGGCGGGGGCTGCCGCCATTGCGGTCCACGGCCGGACGAAAGACCAGATGTACATGGGCCAGGCGGACTGGGACATCATCCGCCAGGTGAAGCAGGCGGTGCAGGTGCCGGTCATCGGCAACGGGGACGTGACCGACGGCCCCTCTGCCGCCCGGCTGCTGGCGGAGACCGGCTGCGACCTGGTGATGGTGGGCCGGGGCGCCCTGGGAAACCCCTGGGTGTTCCGGCAGATCAACGCCTATCTCACCAATTCCTGCACCCTCATCCCCCCGCCGGGGGTAGCGGAGCGCATTGTGGTCATCAAGCGCCACATAGACGCCCTCTGCGCCCTGAAAGGGGAGGACCGGGCCCTGCGGGAGGCCCGCAAGCATGTGGGGTGGTATCTCCACGGCCTGCGGGGGGCGGCCCAGTTCCGCCGCCGGGCGGGAGAGCTGTGCACGCTGGCGGATTTGGACCAGCTGCTGGCCCATGTGTACGCGGCAAACCAAGGGGAAGGATAGTCCCTGTATTGTATTGTGAAAAGGAGCCCCACGTTATGAAACTATTAGTATTGGACGGCAACAGCATTTTGAACCGGGCCTTTTACGGCATCAAGCTGCTCACCACCAAGGCCGGGGACTTTACCAACGGCATTTACGGCTTCCTCACCATGCTGAAAAAGCTGCTGGACGAGACCGCCCCCGGCGGGGTGGCCATCGCCTTTGACCGCAAGGCCCCCACCTTCCGCCACAAGGCCTACGCCGGGTACAAGGCAAACCGCAAGGGCATGCCGGAGGAACTGGCCCAGCAGCTGCCGGTGCTGCAGGAGCTGCTCACCGATTTGGGCTACCGCATTGTCTCCTGCGAGGGGTGGGAGGCCGACGACATCCTGGGCACCCTGGCCGCCGCCTGCGAGCGGGAGGGCAGCCAGTGCCTCATCGCCACCGGGGACCGGGACAGCCTGCAGCTGGTGTCTGACTCCACCTCGGTGCGGCTGGCCACCACCAAGTTCGGCCAGCCCCAGGTCACCCTCTACGATGTGGAGAAGATCCAAGAAGAGTACGGCGTCACCCCCCGCCAGATGATCGACCTGAAGGCCATCCAGGGGGATTCCTCCGACTGCATCCCCGGGGTGGCGGGCATCGGCCCCAAGGGCGCCGGGGAGCTTATCCAGAAGTTTGGCAGCCTGCAGTATCTCTACGGCCACCTGGAGGAGCTGGACATCAAGCCCGCCATGAAGGCCAAACTGGAGAAGTCCAGGGACAACGCCTTTTTGAGCTACGATTTGGGCACCATCCGCCGGGACGCCCCCATCGACACGGACCTTTCCCACTATGAAAAGGGGGAGGGCGACCCCCAGAAGGCCGCCGCTCTGATGGTGAAGCTGGAGCTGTTCTCCCTGCTGGACAAGTTCGGCCTGTCCTTAAACGCCCAGCCCCAGGAGGACGCCCCCGCCGCGGAGCGCCCCGGCCAGAAAGATTATGAGGACGGCGCCCCCCTGCTGCCCATGCTGGAGGACGCGGGAGAAGCGTATTTCTACGCCCAGTGGGAGGCGGGGGAGCTGGCCAGCCTGGTGTTTGCCCACAAGGGGGAGGTGCACCGGGTAAAGCCCGACGAGGCTTTCCTGCGGGCCTTCTTCAAAAATGACCGCATTCAAAAATACACCCACGACACAAAGCCCCTCCACCGCCAGGCCCTGGAACTGGGCTGCAAGATGGAGGCCGTCCGCATGGACACGGCCCTGGCGGGGTATCTTTTGAATCCCTCTGCCTCCGGCTACGACGTGGAGCGCCTCTGCGCCGAGTACGGCGTGGCCCTGGCGGATTTTGAGGAGCCGGAGCTGCGCTTTGGGGCGGCCATACCGGGCCTGTGCCAGGCCCTGGAACAGGCCATCGCGGAGAACAGCCAGCAGGAGCTGCTGGAGGCCATCGAGATCCCCCTCAGCTTTGTGCTGGCCCAGATGGAGCACATCGGCTTCTATGTGGACAAGGAGAGCATCCAGGCCTACGGCAAGGAGCTGGAGGCCCAGGTGAACCAGCTCCACGACGAGATTATTGAAGAGGTGGGGTACGAGTTCAACATCAACTCCCCCAAGCAGCTGGGAGAGGCCCTGTTCGGCAAGCTGGGCCTGCCCCACGGGAAAAAGACCAAGAGCGGCTGGTCCACCAACGCCGACGTGCTGGAGGAGCTGCGGCTGCTCCACCCGGTGGTGGACAAGGTGCTGCGCTACCGCACCGTGGCCAAGCTGAAATCCACCTACTGCGACGGGCTGCTGAAGGTGATTGGCCCGGACGGCCGGGTGCACTCCACCTTCAACCAGACGGAGACCCGCACCGGGCGCATCTCCAGCGCCGAGCCCAACCTGCAGAACATCCCCGTGCGCACCCCCATCGGCCGGGAACTGCGGAAGTTCTTCGCCTCGGAGCACGGCCTGCTGGTGGACGCGGACTACTCCCAGATTGAGCTGCGGGTGCTGGCCCATGTGGCGGATGACGCCGCCATGAAGGAGGACTTTTTAGAGGGGCGGGACATCCACACCGCCACGGCGGCCCGCGTGTTCCAAATGCCCGTGGACATGGTCACCAAGGACATGCGCTCCAAGGCCAAGGCCGTCAACTTCGGCATCGTCTACGGCATTGGGGCCTTCTCCCTGTCCAAGGATATCGGCGTCACCCGCAAAGAGGCGGACGACTATATCAAGGAGTACCTGAAAAACTACTCCGGCGTGGACGCCTATATGAAGCGGGTGGTGGAACAGGCCAAAGAGCAGGGCTATGTGGAGACCCTTTTCGGCCGGCGGCGCTATCTGCCCGAGCTGAAAAGCGGCAACTTCAACATGCGGGCCTTTGGGGAGCGGGTGGCCCGGAACATGCCCATCCAGGGGGCGGCGGCGGACATCATCAAAATCGCCATGATCCGGGTCAGCGACCGCCTGGCCCGGGAGGGCCTGCAGGGCAGGCTCATCCTCCAGGTCCACGACGAACTCATCGTGGAGTGCCCCCCAGAGGAGCGGGAGCAGGTGGAGCGCATCCTCCAAGAGGAGATGGAGGGGGCGGTGAGCCTCTCCGTGCCCATGGTGGCGGAGGCGGGCTCTGGCCGCACCTGGTTCGAGGCCAAGGAGTGAGCCCATGGAGGAGATGTGTTTTTGCTGCCCCCTGTGCGGCGGGCCCCTGGCCCGGCAGGAGCACCGGGCGGTGTGCCCCCAGGGCCACAGCTTCGACGTGGCCCGCCAGGGGTATGTGCACCTGCTGCCGGTGAACAAGATGCACGCCAAGCTCCCGGGGGACAGCCGGGAGATGGTGGAGAGCCGCCGCCGCTTTTTGGAGGCGGGCTATTATGAACCCTTCCGGCAGGCTTTGTGCCGCCTGGCCGCGGAGTGCGCTTCCCAGCTGGGGAGCCCGGCCGGGGAGGGCTTGGCCCTCTGCGATGCCGGATGCGGGGAGGGCTACTACACCGCCGGGCTGGGGAAGGCCCTGCCCCGGGCCCGGGTCTGCGGGTTCGATATCTCCAAGCTGGCGGTAAAGGCCGCCGCGGGAAAGCACAAGGGCATCCCCTTTGCGGTGGCCAGCTCCTTTGCCATCCCCCTGGGGACGGGGAGCGTCCACCTGCTGACAGATGTGTTCTCCCCCCTGGCACAGGCGGAGTTTGCCCGGGTGGTGAAGCCCGGGGGCTTCTTCCTCTACGCGGTGCCGGGGGAGAGGCACCTGTACGGCCTGAAAGAGATCCTGTATGAGGCGCCCTATGAGAACCCCCATCGGGAGACGGCCTATGAGGGCTTCCGCTTTGTCCGGCGGGAGCGGGTCCGGGATGTGATCTCCCTCCCGGATGGGGAGGCGGCCATGGACCTGTTCGCCATGACCCCCTATTACTGGAAAACCGGCGTGGAGGGCGTAAAGCGCCTGCAAGAGGCCGGGGCCTTCCAAACGGAGATCGCCTTTGACTTTTTGGTGTATGAGAGACTATAACGCCGGGCCCGGCCCGGATGGCCTTATAGAAAGGAAGAGATTGGATTGAAAATCTTGTTTGTGTGCACCGGCAACACCTGCCGGAGCCCCATGGCGGAGGGGATCTTCCGCAAAATGATGCAGGAGCGGGGCATGGAAGAGCGGGTGCTGTGCCAAAGCGCGGGGCTTTCGGCGGTGGACGGCATGCCCGTTTCAGAAAACGCGGTGGCTGCCTGCCGGGAGATTGGGGTGGATATCTCCGAGCACACCGCCCGGCGCATTACGGGGGAGGAGCTGCCTGTGTGGGACCTGTACTTCCCCATGTCCAAGACCCACGGCTACATACTGGGCCAGGCAGGCGTGCCCCAGACAAAGATCTACATTCCCAAGTACATTGCCGACCCCTATGGGGAGGGCCTTGAGGTCTACCGGGCCTGCCGGGACAAGCTGTGCCAGCAGCTGGAGACCTTTTACGAGGACTTTGTCACCCGGCTGCTGGTGTTTGACAACACCCTGCAGCCCCCTCCCTTCCAAAGGGGGAACCGGCCCCAGCCCTGACAAGGGCTTGCGCCCCGGGAAAACAAGGGCCCATCCCTTGAGCCCAGGAACGCGCTGCCGCTGCGCCGCAGAACCTTGCGGCAGCAGGGTGGCGCGTTCTTTGCGCTGGGGGGCGGCTTCTCAGAAATTTGCCGCCCTTCCTTGAGTTTTGCCGCCTCACAGTTTATAATAGCTGTGTTGCACATGGAAACCCGCAGAGTGTGGAAAGGATAGAAGAAGAGACCTATGCAGATTGTGAAAATGGAGAAGGAGCACTGTGAGATTCTGGCGGAGCTGGAAAAGCTCTGCTTCTCCCGCCCCTGGAGCCGGAAGGCTTTGGAGGACGAGGTGGACAACCCCCGGGCCTATTTTGTCACCGCGGTGGACGGGGACAAGATTCTGGGCTATGGGGGCATGCACTGCTCCCACATGGAATGCTACATCGACAACATCGCCGTGTTCGGCCATCACCGGCGCAAGGGGGTGGGCTCGGCCATTGTGGAGGCGCTGGCCGCAGAGGCCCGGCGCCAGCGGGCCGAGTTCATCTCGCTGGAGGTGCGCCCCTCCAACCGGGCGGCGGTGGGGCTTTACACCAAGCTGGGATTTGCGGAGGAGGGCCGCCGCCGGAACTTTTACAACGACCCCACCGAGGACGCCCTCATCCTCACCCGGCGGTTTCCCAAGGAGGGTGAAGCATGATCCTGTTAGGCATTGAAAGCTCTTGCGACGAGACCGCCGCCGCCCTGGTGGAGGACGGCAGAACCATCCTTTCCTCTGTGATCGCCTCTCAGGTGGAGGAGCACAAGATCTATGGGGGCGTGGTGCCGGAGATCGCCTCCCGCCGCCACAGCGAGGCCATTGTGGGCGTGGTGCAGGAGGCCCTTTCCCAGGCGGGCAAGTCCCTTGCGGACCTGGACGGCATTGCCGTCACCTATGCCCCGGGGCTGATCGGGGCCCTGCTGGTGGGGGTGAACTTCGCCAAGGGGTTGGCCCTCTCCACGGGCCTGCCCCTGATCCCGGTGCACCACCTGCGGGGGCACATCGCCTCCAACTATTTGAGCAGCCCGGGGCTGGAGCCCCCCTTCCTGTGCCTGGTGGTGTCGGGGGGCCATTCCCACATCGTCCAGGTAGAGGACTATACAAAGCTGAAAATTTTGGGCCGCACCCGCGATGACGCCGCGGGAGAGGCTTTTGATAAGGCTGCGAGAGCCATGGGCATCCCCTACCCCGGCGGGGTGGAGATGGACCGCGTCGCCGAGGAGGGGAACCCTGCCGCCTACAAGCTGCCCCACCCCCATGTGGAGGGCGCGCCCCTGGACTTCAGCTTTTCCGGCCTGAAAACCGCCGTGCTGAACCTTTTGAACAACGCCCGGCAAAAGGGAGAGGAGATCTCCGTGCCGGATTTGTGCGCCTCCTACCGGCGGGCGGTGGTCTCCTGCCTGACGGAGAACTTCTTCCAGGCCGCGGAGATGACCGGCGCCAAGACCCTGGCCGCCGCCGGGGGCGTCTCCGCCAACCGGCTGCTGCGCCGGGAGCTGGAGCGCCTGGCCGGGGAGAGGGGCTTACCCCTCTACCTGCCGGACAAGTCCCTGTGCGGGGACAACGCCGCCATGATCGCCTCCCAGGGCTATTACGAGTTCCTGGCGGGGAACACCGCGGGCATGGATTTAAACGCCTGTGCCCAGCGCACCATTGAGTGAGGAGGCGGGTAGGATGAAAAAGCGGCTGTATGCACTCCTCTGCGCCTGCCTTTTGGGCCTGTGCCTTTCCGCCTGCGGCGGGCAGGATGAGGTCTCCAGCGCCGCGCCTCAAAGCCAGGAGAGCGAGGCTGCCCCGCCCCAGAGCCAGAGCCTCCCGGAGGAGAGCCCGGCCTCGGAAGCGCCAGCTTCCAGTGGGGCGCAAAGCGAGGGGGAGCAGAGCTCCCAGGAGGCTGCGCTGGTTTTGGTGCAGCAGGATTCCGGGGCGGAGGCGGGCTACGAGCCCACCCTCACCCTGTACCAGGACGGCAGCTTCCAGCTGGCCGCCACCTTCTATGACGGCACCGCCCTCATCACCGGGACCTACACCCAGGAAGGGGGCGCCTATGTGCTGGCCCCTACGGAAAGCACCGCCCAGGGCGTGGCGGGCAGCGACGTGGGAGAGATGCGCCTTTCCCCCAGCGGGGAGGGCTATACCTATTCCGGCGGGCAGCTGGGGCTCACCTTTGACGGGGCCTCTTTCCTGCCGGAAGGAGCTTGAGGGAGATGGGAACGATGCTCACAGGCGGAGAGATTATGGTGAAATGTTTGGAGGCAGAGGGGGTGGATATCCTCTTTGGCTATCCGGGGGCGGCCATCTGCCCCTTTTATGACGCGCTCTACGACTCCCCCATCCGGCATGTGCTGGTGCGCTCTGAGCAGAACGCCGCCCACATGGCCAGCGGCTATGCCCGGGCCAGCGGCAGGCCGGGGGTGTGCGTGGCCACCTCGGGCCCCGGGGCCACCAATTTGATCACCGGCATTGCCACGGCCTATATGGACTCCATCCCCATTGTCGCCATCACCGGCCAGGTGAACCTGGAGCAGCTGGGCCGGGATGTGTTTCAAGAGGCGGACATCACCGGCGCCTGCGAGTCCTTCACCAAGCACAGCTACCTGGTGAAGTCCGTGGAGGACCTGCCCCGGGTGTTTAAAGAGGCCTTTCACATCGCCTCCACGGGCCGGCCGGGTCCGGTGCTCATCGACGTGCCCGAGGACGTGCAGGAGGCGCTGGCGGAGGCCTTCCACTATCCGGAGGCGGCGGACATCCCCGGCTACAAGCCCAAAACGGCGGGCCACCCCCTGCAAGTCAAGCGGGCGCTGGAGGCCATCTCCCAGGCCAAGCGGCCCGTTATCTGCTGCGGGGGCGGGGTGGTGCTCTCCGGCGCCCGGGAGGAGATGACCGCCTTTGCCCAGAAGAGCGGCATCCCCATTGTCTCCACCATGATGGGCATTGGGGTCATGCCCATGGACAGCCCCGTCTACCTGGGGATGATCGGCAAGTTCGGCCGCAGCTACGCCAACCGGGCCATTGGCGAGGCGGACCTGATCGTCCTGTGCGGGGCCCGGGTGGGGGACAGGGCCATTGCCCTGCCCAACCAGATCGCGGAGCAGGCCAAGGTCATCCACATTGACATCGACCCGGCGGAGATCGGCAAAAACATGCGGGTGGACGTGCCCATCGTGGGGGACGTGAAGCAGGTGCTGGCCGCCCTGGCGGAGAAGGTGCAGCCGGTGGAGTGCCGGGACTGGGTGGAGCGGGTGCTGCGCTACAAGCGGGAGTTCGTCCCCCGGGGGCAGGACCGGGAGGACACTGTGGAGCCCCGCTCCTTCATCCGGGCCCTCTCCGCCATGATGGAGGAGGACGCCATCCTCGCCGCCGACCCGGGCCAGGGGCAGATTTGGGCGGCCATCAACTTCACCCAGAAGGAGGGCAGGTTCCTCACCAGCGGGGGCCTGGGCACCATGGGCTACGCCCTGCCCGCGGCCTTGGGGGCCAAGCTAGCAAAGCCCCGGCGCCAGGTGCTGGCCGTGTGCGGGGACGGAGCCTTTCAAATGAGCCTGTGCGAGCTGGCTACGGTGGCAGCCTCTCACGCGCCGCTGAAGGTCGTGGTCTTTGACAACCGCCGCCTGGGCATGGTGCGGGAGTATCAGAACAGCCGCTACGCCCGGCGCCACATCGGCACCCATATGGACGGCAACCCGGACTTTGTGGCGTTGTGCCAGGCCTATGGGATCCCGGCGGCCCTGGCCAAAAACAACCGGGAGGCGGAGCGCCTGGCAAAGGAAATGCTCCAGTCTCCCCGGCCCTATGTGCTGGTGTGCCGGGTGGACCCGGAAACCCCCTCGGTGTGAAAGGAGAGATGCTGCCGTGAAATACACTCTATCCGTGCTGGTGGAAAACCAGCCAGGCGTGCTCTCTAAGGTGGTAAGCCTGTTTGCCCGGCGGGGCTACAACATCGACAGCCTGGCCGTGGGCACCACCGAGGACACCACCATGTCCCGGATGACCATTGTGGGCCAGGGGGATGACCACATCCTGGAACAGGTGGAGAAGCAGCTGAACAAGGTCATCCCGGTCATCAAGGTGCGCTCCTTGGGGCCGGACGCTGTCACCGCCGAGCTGCTGCTGGTCAAGGTGGCCTGCGACCCCGCCACCCTGGGCAAGGTCAACGAGATTGCCGCCTTGATGAAGGCCGAGGTGGCCGATGTCTCCAAGTCCACGGTGACGCTGAAATACGCCGGGGAGCACGAGCGCTGCGAGACGCTGCTGGACCTGCTGCGCCCCTACGGCATTCGGGAGATCTCCCGCACCGGGGTCATCGCCCTGGAGCGGGGCTGACTGGAGAAAAAAGAAAGGACCGCCGTCCCGGTTGGGACAGCGGTCCTCTTTGCTTTTTGCCGGTCTGGGGGAGCTGGCCTTCTCAGGCCGGCGCTTTAGTCCCCCTGTCTGTTCGGTGGAGCTCAGGAGATGACAATGTGCTCCACGGGGATCTGGCCCTTGGCCACATGGACCTCTGCGGCCCCGTTATGAAGGGTCACCGTGCCGTAGCCGGTGGCGGTGCACAGGAACAGGGTGAACTCCTGGGCGTTTTGGGAGCTCAGGTACAGGGTCTTCTCCACGGCGTCATAGCGCATGCCGCCGTAGGCCTGCAGATAGGAATAGGAGGCCAGCGCCCGGGCGTACCAGTGGCCGCACTCGTACTCGTCGTAGGGGTTCCGCTTCTCCCCGTCATACCGGCTGCGGCAGGCGGATAGGATGTCCTCCGCCTCCTTCATGCAGCCGAACATCATCAGGTGGGAGGCCACCTGGTGCTCGATGCCGGTCCACACCTCGTCGCTGTACACGAAGGGGAGGGAGGGCCGCCCGCCCCGGGGCCAGGAGCACAGCAGCAGGCCCCCCTCATCCCCCAGGGCATAGCCGGGCCGCTGGGGATTCTCGTGGTTGCTCAGGTCCCGCTTGAAGTTGTACCGGTACACGGAGAGCAGGTGGCTTTTCACCTTTTCCGGGTCCAGGATGTCGCCCAGGCCGCAGACCCTGGCCATCCACGCGCCCAGCACGCCGTCGGAAATGCAGCCCTGGCCGTACTGGTACTTGGGGCCTTCCCGCTCCATCAGCGCCCGGCTGGAGGCGGGCTCCTTCTCCAGGTCCATCTTGGCCTCCAAGGTCTCCCACTCCACCTGCTGGTAGAAGTATTCCCCGTTGAAGAGGCGGGTCTCCAAATACTCCCGCCCCCGGCGGTACAGCTCCTCATACTCGGAGACGTCCTGGCCCAGGGCCTTCCCCATGCGGCTCATGGCCGCCAGGGCCCCCAGATAGAAGGAGGAGCACATGCCGTCCGCGCCCCAGAATTCGATGTCATAGGTGTTGTGGTGGGGCTCCTTCAGCACGCCTTCCCGCTTTTTGTCCCAGGTGCGGATGCAGTAATCCAGGCTCTTCTTCATCAGGGGCCAATACTCCTGCAGGAACTCCAGGTCCCCGCCGATGCGCCACTCCCGGTACATTTTCATAATGCCACCCAGCTGCCCGTCGGAGGCGGCGTGGAAGGTGTTGCCCGACTTGCGGATGGGCAGGGCAGAGCGGAACTCCTGGTGCCCCTCCTCGTTTTGGTCCTCGTGGAATTCCGCGTTGCGGAAGGTGCGCTCCAGCATGGGGAACAGGTGGGGGATGGCCTGGGCGTAGTTCCACACGTGGGTGCAGCTCCCATGGCAGCTTCCCACCGTGTCGCAGCAGCCCTCCCAGGCCCAAAGCCTGCCGTCCGTCTGGCGCAGGACGGTGGGGGACTTCAAGATGGACAGGTTGGCGCTGACGGCGTCCATGGCCTCCTCCGGCAGCCTGGAGGCGTGCAGGGCCTGGCTGAACCGTTTCGACTCCTCATAGAAGCCGGCGTAGTGCTTGCAGTAGTAGTCCATCACCTCGCCGCAGGAGCCAAAGCGCCCCGCGTACCAGGGCTGGTAAGTCTCCTTCCCCTGGGAGGTGCCGTCCTCCTCATAGCCCTGGCGCAGGTCGCTGTAGGGCACATACCAGGCGAAGTGCAGGGCCAGCTCCCTGCTCTCCCCGGGCTGCAGGGTGAACGCCGCGGACAGGGAGGCCCCGATGCTGCCGCCCTCCGGGTCCTCCGCCTGGCGGGAGACGCCCTCCCGGATGGCCTTCCACTGCATGGAAAGGGGGTCGAACCAGCCGCCGGCGAACCAGTCCGTGTCCACCTGCACCGGCGCCCCCTCTAGGCGGATGCGGCACTGGCCGAAGTGGTGGGGCTTCTCCTCTGTGCCAAAGCAGGTGAGGACCACGGTCCCCTCCTCCTGGGTGATGGAGCCCTGGTTCCCAGCCGCCACCGGCTGGGGGAACCACTTTTCCTCTGGCAGCAGCATGAAGTTAAAGGTGTTGAAGGAGTACACGGCCTCCACCGGCTGGCTGCCCTGGTTCTCAAAGCGGTAGGCCAGTGTGGCCGCGGGCAGGCAGGAGTTGTCCGGGTCCAGGGGCAGGAAGGGGCTGAACCCTGTCAGCTCCACAGCCAGGGGCACGCCTGGGTCCTGGAACTCCAGTTTCGCGAAGGGGAACTGGCTGGTAAAGCTGTTGGACCGGAACCGGGGAAGGCCGTAGGTCTTGCCAAAGGAGTTGCTTACCCCCAGGCCGGAAAGCGTCCCTTGGGTGCCGAACACCTTGTACCGGGGGACCGGCCCCTGGATCACCTTGGCGCAGGACTGCCCGCCCTGCTTTACATAGAGGGCGGAGAAGGCCTCTGGCTCGTGGAAGACATCCGGCGCGTTGCGCAGGGACATGCTGCCCAGGGCCCCGGTGCCTTCCAGGCAGAACATGCCCGCACCGGTTCCTCCCAGGGGAAAGGCCACCTGGTCCAGATGCTTTCCCTCATACCGTTTGCTGGATGGTGCTTTCATGAAACAATTCCTCCATATCAAAAGAACACTGTGCAAAAATCCCCGGGCTGCCCAAGACGCGCTGGCGGCCGGGGGCCTTGTGAAGCACGGCCTTTTGCGGGGCCGCAATTTTGTGATATCGGTGTCACAAAATTCTTGAGGCAAGTATAGCGCCCTTGGAACAATTTGTCAAGGATTTTTAAACCGATTCCTGATATTTTTGGAGGTTTTCCCGCCGCGGCTCTCACCCCTGCTCTTCCTCCAGCTCGGTCATGCCGGGCCAAAACCGCTTGGGGCACAGGCTTTGCCGCAGCTTGGGATTCCGCCGCCCCTCTACGGCGATGGTGCGGTAAAACACCTTCCACAGGTTCTGCCAGCAGAGCTCTTCCCTGCTGGGCGGCGGCAGTTCCACCTGGTCCGCTTGAAAGAACTCCCCCGCCTGCCCCTCGCGGCCCCGGTAGAGAAAGCCCATTTGGTGGGTTTCGTCGTAGATCATAAAGTTTTCGCCGGAGAGGCGGCCGCAGAAATGGGGCGCCACCAGGGGCAGCACCGTGTTTTTGGGGGTGATGCGGGCCGCCAGGAATTCCCCGCAGTCGGCAAAGCGGAGAAACCCCAGGATATGGTGGGCCTCATTGCGCAGGGAAAGGGCGGCCTTTTCCAGGGTGTTCACAACGGGCTCTGTGGTGAGCCGGACCACCTGCCCGCCGTATTTGTAGCCCATCAGCAGAAAGCGCAGCAGGGCCATCTCCCGCTGGGGCAGGCAGGTGAGGAACCCCTCCCGCACCAGGCGGTGGGCTTGGGGGGAGATCTTCCGGGGAATGGACCGCTCCACCCGCTGGGCCAGGTCCAGCCGGGTGGGGATGTCCCTGCGGCCGAACAGGCTCTGCTGCTCGTCCTCTTGGGAGCGGATGTCCACGGGCAGCTCCTTGGCCTGGAAACACTGGGCCACGCAGCACAGGAACCCCTGGTAAGAGCCGTCGTAGTGGTAGATCAAATTTGTCCGGTAAGGCATTTTACACCATCCTCCTTGGTGGGGGCGAAGAGGGAGAGCTGCTCCGGCTGGTCCAGGGCCAGCCCTCCGCCCGCTTTCCCCGGCAGCTGGGTGCGGTGAAAGGGGGACCCCTCCCGGATGGCCCCCGCAACGACCGCCGGGTCGTCCGTGGGCAGGGGGGAGAGGCTCTTTCCCCGGCAGGTGAGGAAGAACCGGGCCCGCTTCAGCACCACCCCCAGTTTTTTCAGATCGGGAAAGTCCAGCTTGGCGTACCGCCGGGCCGCCCGGATGCGCCGGGCGCTCTTTACCCCAATGCCCGGCACCCGCAGCAGCATTTCATAGGGGGCGCTGTTCACCTCCAGGGGGAAGAGCTCCATGTGGCGCACGGCCCAGCAGCATTTGGGGTCCAGCAGGGGGTCGAAGTCCGGGGCCTCCTCGTCTAAGATCTCCGCGGCGGTGAAGCCGTAGAACCGGAGGAGCCAGTCCGCCTGGTAGAGCCGGTGCTCCCGCAGCAGGGGAGGCGGGGTGTTCCGGGCGGGCAGGTTCCGGTCGCTGACCACGGGCATGTAGGCGGAGTAGAACACCCGCTTCAGCCCGAATTTTTGATAGAGCCCCTCGGTCAGCCGCAGGATCTGCCGGTCGCTTTCGGGGGTGGCGCCAACGATCATCTGGGTGGACTGCCCGGCTGGGACGAACTGGGGCGCGTGGCGGTAGGCTGCCAGGGCGTGGCTGTTTTCCTGGATGCCGTCCCGGATGAGTCCCATGGGGGACAGGATTTTCTCCTTGCTCTTTTGGGGCGCCAGCAGCTTCAGGCTCTTTTGAGAGGGCAGCTCGATGTTGACGCTCATGCGGTCGGCGTACAGGCCCAGCTGGTAGGTCAGCTGGGGAGAGGCCCCGGGGATGGCCTTTACATGGATGTACCCGCCAAACCGCTCCACCTGGCGCAGGCGCTTGAGCACCGCCAGCATCCGCTCGCAGGTGTTGTCAGGATTTTCCAGCACCGCCGAGCTGAGGAACAGCCCCTCGATGTAGTTGCGGCGGTAGAACTCCATGGTCAGGCGGCACAGCTCCTCTGGGGAGAAGGTGGCCCGGCGGCACTCCAGCGAGCGGCGGTTGACGCAGTAGGCGCAGTCATAGGCGCAGTCGTTGGACATAAGCACCTTCAAAAGGGAGATGCAGCGGCCGTCGGCGGCAAAACTGTGGCAGATGCCCGCCTTGACCGCGTTGCCCAAAGTTCCCGGCCGGCCTGCCCGGTCCACCCCGCTGGAGGTGCAGGCCACGTCGTACTTGGCCGCGTCAGTGAGAATTTCCAGTTTTTCAAACATGTCCATGACCATACCGCCTTTGTCCATCCATCCGAAGCGGGCCGCGCCTCACTTCTTGTCCCGGTTTTTTGTTTCCAGCGCGGTGCCGCGGCGCACGCTTCCCCCGCCGAAGCGTTCCCGCAGGGCATCCACGGCGGTCTCCAGCCGCTCTTCCCGTTCCAGTCCCTCGGTTCGGTCAAAAAAGCTCAGCTGGGCCCCGCTGGCCTCTACCAGCTTTCCCGCCCGCAGGCCCAGCAGCCGCACCGACCAGCGCCGGTCCTCCTTGCGGTACAGCTCCAGGGCGGCCCGGTACAGGGAGCGGGCGTCGCACACGGCGGGCTCCAGCCTGCACTGGCGCTGGTACTCTTGAAAGTCCCCGCTCTTCACCGTCAGCTGTACCTCTCCCGCCTTCATCCCTTGGTGCCGCAGGCGGCTGGCCACAGACTCCGCCAGCTCCAGCAGGGTGCGGCAGACCTCCTCTTCCGAAGTCACATCGTGGGGCAGGGTGGTGCTGTTGCCGATGGTCTTGGGGGGTTCGGCGGCGCCTGCCGCCGCCACAGGGGAGGTGTCCAGGCCGTTGGCGTAGGTCCACAGGGCCTCCCCGGCCCTGCCCAGCATCCGGCGCATGGCGGGCAGCTCCATGCGGGCGATGTCCCCAATGGTGTGGATGCCGAATTTCTCCAGGGTCTTCCCTGTGTGGGGCCCCACAAACAGCAGGGCCTGGGCGGGCAGCTTCCAGATGACGCTTTCCATCTGCTCCCGACCAAAGACGGTGACGGCGTCTGGCTTTTTGTAGTCGCTGCCCAGCTTGGCGAACACCTTGTTGTAGGACACCCCAATGGAGACCGTGAGCCCCAGCTCTTTTTTCACGGTCCGGCGGATTTGCTGGGCAATCTGCTCCCCATCCCCGAAGAGCCTCTCGCTGCCGTAGACATCCAGCCAGCATTCATCCAGGCTGAAGGGCTCCACCAGGTCTGTGAACCGGCAGTAAATCTCCTGGGCCATGCGGGAATACTCCGCGTACCGCTCCCGGTGGGGCTTTACCAGCTGAAGCCCGGGGCATTTCCGCATGGCCTGCCAGATGGGCTCCGCTGTCTGCACCCCCATTTTCTTGGCCAGCATGTTTTTGGCCAGGATAATGCCGTGGCGGCTCTCCTTGTCCCCGGCCACAGCCATGGGCACGTCCCGGTACTCCGGGGCGAACAGCGTCTCCACCGAGGCGTAGAAGTTGTTCATATCCACATGTAAGATGCCATTTTCCACGGGGAACCCTCCTGATCGAACGTGTGTTTGTATTTATTATAGAACGTGTGTTCTAAATTTGCAAGAGGAACTTGCAAAAAAATAAAGCCCCCTTTCGGAGGCTTTGCTTTGTCGTGCGTTTATACAGTAAGAGCGATCAAATCTGTTTCCACAATGGTATCCAAAGTATCATCGTTGAACACCACCAGGGAGAACTCCACGCTCTCCACAGCGGTCACACCGTTCTCCTCCAGGGTGCTGGCGTAAATGGTCAGTTCGTCGTTGGACTTTTTGCCGGGGGTCACCTGGGTGGCGAACATGGCGTTCATCATCATGCCGTTGGCGGAGAAATCCTGGACATTCACAAGGATGGGCTGCTCGCTGTTGTTCTCCACAGTCATTCTCAGCTCTGCGTTGCCCTCCTCCGTCATCTCCATGCCGGTGTAGGTGATCTTGATGCCGCTCTCATTCACCAGCACCTGGTTGACAGCCACCGCCGCGGCGGGCTCTTCCCCGGCCGTGCTGGAGGGCTCTTCCTCCACGGCGGAGGTCTCTTCCTCCGGGGCGGGGGTGAGCTGCTGGGCCTGGGCGCTCTCCAGCTCGTCCACCCGCTGGCTCAGAACGTCCAGCCGGGAGGAGAGCTCTTCCAGGGCCGACTGGGTGGCGTCATCTCCTGCCGCGCTGCACCCGGCAAAGGCGGCGCACAGCAACAACCCGGCCAAAATGGCATAAATCATTTTCTTCATAATTTCCTCAAACTCCTTGCTCGAAAAATAGAAATCTCACGGGGGTCTCCCCCAGATTCAGTGTACGCCCCGGCCCGCAAAAAGTCAACGGAGGTGACCGGGAAAAGAGGCAGAAAAAATCCCCTGCCGCAGGGCAGGGGACAGTTCTGCGTTTTGAGGGAAACTCAATAGTTTTCGGCCTTGATCTGGAAGTAGGCCTGGGGATGGGCGCACACGGGACACACTTCGGGGGCCTTCTTGCCGATGACGATGTGGCCGCAGTTGGCGCACTGCCAGATCACGTCGCCATCCCGGGAGAACACCAAGCCGTCCTCCAGGTTCTTCACCAGCTTGAGGTAGCGCTCCTCGTGCTCCTTCTCAATTTTGGCCACGCCCTCGAACAGGTCGGCAATGTGGTCAAAGCCCTCTTCCCGGGCGGTCTTGGCGAAACCGGCGTACATGTCGGTCCACTCGTAGTTCTCGCCGGCAGCGGCATCCTTCAGGTTGTCGATGGTGTCGCCAATGCCGCCGTGGAGCAGCTTGAACCAGATCTTGGCATGCTCTTTCTCGTTGTTGGCGGTCTCCTCAAACAGGGCGGCAATTTGCACATAGCCGTCCTTTTTGGCCTTGCTGGCGTAATAGGTGTACTTGTTCCGGGCCTGGGACTCCCCGGCAAACGCGGTCATCAGGTTGGTCTCAGTCTTAGAGCCTTTCAGTTCGGGCATGGTCATGTTCCTCCTTAAAGAAAATTTGGAAACTCCTGGATGTTTCTAAACTTAGTATAAGCCTTTTACATCTAAATGTCAAGGATATTTTTAAGAATAATTCTTATTTTTTAACAGGGCCTTGAAATGCTTGAAATGTAAATTTATCGTGAAGGGTGGGCGGCGGCGGTTGAAAAACGCACGGGGCAAAGGTATACTAAAATAGAACGGCCGCCCCCTGGGGGCCGGCCCCTTGAAAGGATGTGTTTTGGGTGCTGTTCCAAAAGTTCCAGCAGTTCATGTATGGGCGCTATGGCGGGGACAAATTCAGCTTGTTCCTGCTGGTGATAGCTTTAGTATTGTCCCTTTTCGGCGCTTTATTCTGGCCCATTGCCCTGGTGGCCGACGTTGTCTTTCTCTATGTGCTCTTCCGCATGTTCTCTCGGAATCATGCGGCCCGCCAGCGGGAATACTACGCCTTTATGAAGGTGTGGGGGCCGGTGGAGCAGTGGTTTCGGTTCCAGCGCACCCGCTTTCGAGAGCGGAAAACCTATAAGTATTTTCACTGCCCGCACTGCCGGCAGCGCCTGCGGGCGCCCCGGGGGCGGGGGAAGATCCAGGTCACCTGCCAGAAGTGCCATAACGTCTTTGTGACAAAGACATAAAAGGCCGAAAGGAAAAGGCAGGGGAAGCGGCCCGGCGGGAAACCGGGCTTTTGGAAAAGGAGGAGTGTTCATGCGCCTGAAGGATATTGGCATCAGCCTGCGGGATGAGAAAAAGGTGCTGCGCAACGGTATGATCCTGCTGGTCTTTGCCGCGGTGCTGGTGCTGGTTTTAATGCGGTTTGACCAGGTGTGGGGGGCGGTGCTCACAGTGGTGGGTACGGTGGCCCCGGTGTTTTACGGCATTGTGCTGGCCTATATCCTCAATGTGTTCGTGCATTTCTTTGAGGATGTGGCCTTCAAACCCCTGCGAAACGTCAAATCCAAGCTGTGGAAGAGGGTGCGCCGCCCGTTGGCGGTGGCCTTGGCTTACCTGCTGGTGGCCCTGGTGCTGGTGTCCATCATCGCCTTCATTATCCCCGGCCTGATTGAATCCATGGGGATTTTGGCCGATACGGTCCAACAGACGGTGCCCGGCTATGTCACTAGCGCCATGAACTGGCTGAACGAATTTGCCCAGGAAAATGACCTGACCTTTATCCAGGATTTCCTGCGGAACTTCAACTGGAGCAACGTGCTTTCCAGCGCCAGCGCCGTGCTGCGGGACTTCCTCTCCTCCCTGGTGGGGGTCACTATCAATGTGGCCTCCGGGGTGTTTGCCGCAGTGATGGGTTTCATTTTCTCCGTATACATGCTGATGGGCAAGGAAAAACTGCTGCGGGGGGTCAAGTCCACGCTGCTGGCGTTCCTCCCCCGGCCCACAGCCCAGAAAATTGGCCAAATCGCCACGCTGACCAACCGCATGTTCTTCAACTTTATTCGGGGCCAGCTGCTGGAGTGTGTCATTCTGGGCTCCCTGTGTTATGTGGGCATGAGTATTTTGCAGCTGGATTATGCCCTGCTCATCTCTTCCGTGGTGACTTTGGGGGCACTGATCCCTATTTTGGGCGCTTACATTGGCGCGGCGGTGGGAGTGCTCATCCTGCTGCTGGTCCACCCCATTGACGCCCTGATTTTCCTGATCTTCCTGCTGATCCTCCAGCAGGTGGAGGGCAACATGATCTACCCCCGCGTGGTGGGCTCCTCCATTGGCCTTCCCCCCCTGTGGACCCTGTTCGCGGTGGTGTTCTGGGGCGGCGTGCTGGGAATCCCTGGCATCCTTTTCGGCACACCTGCCACGGCGGTGATCTACCAGCTGCTGCGCACCTCGGTGCGTACCCGGCTGCGGCAGAGGAATATTGATCCCAAGGATCCCCAGTTCCCTCTCCCGCCCGAGGAGGACGAGGCTTCGCAGCCGCCTGACCAGCAGCGCTTGGACGATGTGTGAGACACCAGAGTATGAAAAGAGCCCGGCAGAGATTATCTGCCGGGCTTTCTCTTATGGCTTGCATACTTTACAGGCACTGCGGCCAGAGGCGATGGCTTCTGCAATGGTTCCGCGAATCAAGTTTTTGGAGTTGTCGATCGTCGGGCAGGTGGGGCGGTGATAGGCTTTTCCCGAAGGCGTCCAATACACGATATTCGAGGCAGGGGTGGAAGGAGTTGGCGTAGGCCGCACAGTGGGCCGGGGCGTGGCAGTGGGAGAAGGAGTCGCTGTGGGAGCAGGGGTAGCCGTAGGCGCTGGTGTGGCAGTGGGCTCTGGAGTGGGCAGCAGCTCGGTCTTGACCAGCACCTTCTCCGCGTTGTGGAGGATGGCGGCAATCTGGGCGCGGGTGGCAGTGCCCTGGGGATTCAATTTGCCGTCGCTGCCGTTTATAATGCCCTGGGAGGTGGCCCACTTCAGGGGTTCCACGGCGTAGGAGGATACGGCGGAGGTGTCCGGGAAGCTGTTGTAAACCGAAGCGCTGTAGCTGGTGTCGTTGCCGGTGCGCTTGGCGTAGTTGTACAGCATGGTGGCCGCCTGCTCCCGGGTGACAGAGTTTTCCGGGCCGAACTTCCCGCCGCCCAGGCCGGAGACAATGCCATTTTCCGTGGCCCAGTTGATGCGGGAGGCATAGTACTCAGAAGCGGGCACGTCGTCAAACCGGGTGCCCGGGTACAGGCCGGTGTCGATGCCGGTCATGTTGCCCAGCACGGTGACGAACATGCCCCGGGTCATGGAGGCCTCCGGCCCAAAGGTGGTTTGGCTGGTGCCGTTGAGAAGCCCGTTTTCCGCCACATAGTCCACATGGGCGTAAAACCAGTCGCCAGAGTCCACGTCGGTGAACCGCTCCACGCTGGCGGCGGAAGCCGGCCACACCGCGACGGAAACCAGCAGCGTGCCGGAGAGCAGCAAAGCAATGAATTTCTTTTTCATGGTACATTCCTCTTTTCTGAAAAAGTGGCCGCGGTGGGTGCCGCGGCGCTGCACAAAACGCGAAAACAGGGCCATCCCGAAAGGGATAGCCCTGTTTTTGGTGACCCATCGGGGATTTGAACCCCGGACACCCTGATTAAAAGTCAGGTGCTCTGCCAGCTGAGCTAATGAGTCATGGAAGCTGTCCAAGATGGACAGCTTATTTATTATAGCAAGGAAATCCCGCTCTGTCAACCGTAATTTATCGAACCACGAAATGCTTCATAAAGCTGTCGCCGTCGTAGTTGTTGGCGTAGTCGTAGGCGGAGAGATCAATGCCGCCGTGCATCAGCAGGGCGCCGGAATAGGCTTTGCCGGTTTCCTCGTCCACATAGATCTTGTCGGGGTCCAGGCCCGCCAGGCACACAGATTGATACAGGTTGGGGGGGCGCCGCATGATGACCCGGCAGAACAGGGCCTCGTTTTTATCCGGGCTGACGAACTGCCAGTCGGCCAAATAGGGGTTCTCCGTGGGGGCAGTCAGGCGGTACAGGTCGCCAAAGTGGATGAGGTCATAGTACTTGTGGTAGTCAGCCACCTGCTGCAGCACCACTTCCCGCTCCTCATCGGTCAGTTCAGTGCGGGGGTCCAGCTCATAGCCAAAGGTGCCGCTCATGGCTACCACGCCCCGGGTCTTTACGCTGGCCCGGCTGTTGGCAGAGACATGGGCGCCCATCGCCGCCACAGGGTAGCACAGGGAGGCGCCAAACTGGATGGTCAGCCGCTCGATGGGGTCGGTGCAGTCGCTGGTCCAGATCTGGGGGGCATAGTAGAGCATGCCCGCGTCAAAGCGGCAGCCGCCGGAGGAGCAGTTCTCCAACAGGATGTGGGGGAACGCGGTGGTGATGCGGTCCATCAGGTCGTAGACGCCCAGCACATACCGGTGGAAGAACTCGCCCTGCCGCTCGGGGGGCAGGGTGGCGCTGGCCGCCTCGGTGATATTGCGGTTGCAGTCCCACTTGATGTAGTCGATCTTGTTCTGGGAGAGTACGTTGTACATCTGCTGGAAGATGTTGTCCCGCACATCCTTGCGGGTCATGTCCAGCACGCACTGGTACCGGGAGATGGAGTGCTCCCGTCCCTTGGCGCGGATGGCCCAGTCCGGGTGGGCCCGGTACAGGTCGCTGTCGGGATTGACCATTTCCGGCTCGTACCAGATACCGAATTTCAGCCCCAGGGCGTTGACCCGCTCGATCAGATGGGACAGGCCGCCCTTGAGCTTCTTTTCGTTGACATACCAGTCGCCCAGGCCCCGCAGGTCGTCATTGCGGGTTCCGAACCAGCCGTCATCCATCACCAGCATCTCAATGCCCAGCTTCTTGGCCTCTTGGGCAAAGGCCACCAGCTTGTCATCGTCAAAGTCGAAGAACGCGGCTTCCCAGCTGTTGATGAGCAGGGGGCGCTTCTTCTTGGCCCATTCGCTGCGGCACAGGTGGTCCAGGTAGAAGTGGTGGAAGGTGCGGCTCATGGCACCCAGTCCCTTGTCCGAATAGACCAGCACGGCCTCGGGGGTCTGGAAGCTCTCGCCGGGCTCTAAGCGCCAGCGGAAGTCCGTGGGGTTGATGCCCATGAGCACCCGGGTGGTGCCCCGGGTATCCACTTCCGTGTCAATGGCGAAGTTGCCGCTGTAGATAAAGTTCATGCCCCACACTTCTCCCGATTCCTCCGTCGTAGAGGGGTGGGCAAAGGCTACAAAGGGGTTGTGGTTAGAGCCGGTCATACCCCGCTTGGACTGGATGGAGGTGATTCCGTGCTGCAGGGCGCGGCGCTCGGTGTTGTTCTCGTTCCACCACTTGCCCCACAGGTGCACCATATCCAGGTCCATGGTGGGCAGCTCCACGCAGGAGCTGTACGCCCGCTCCAGCACCACAGGGGCCTCTCCGCCGTTCTCCAGGCGCACGCTGCGGGTGATGACGGGGTAGTCCTCAAACACGGTGTACAAAAGGGTGGATTTCACACCGGTGACAGCGTCAACGGTCTCCACTTCCAGGGTCTGGGCCTGTCCCTCCTGGGCGAAGGTGGCGGGCAGCCCGGGCAGGGAGGGTTTGCCGTCGTAAATTTTATGGGAGACATAGCGGATGTCCGTCACCGCGTCCCCGCTGCCGCCCCGCACAGAGAGGGCGGAGATGCGGAAATCCCCGGCGCCGTTGGTGGGATACTCGAAGGGCTGAATGTCCGGGGAGAAGAACAGGTCCTCCACCTTGGGGTTATAGGGGCTCAAAGAGTCGAACTTGCCCCGGTACATCAAATAGGAGAGGTCGGTGTCCGGGAGCTTGGCGCCGTAGTACAGGTGTACCAGGTAGTTTTCCTGGTAGACCATGAAGGCGTAGGTGGATACGCTGGTATCCAGCTTAAAGACATGGTGCTGCTGGTCAAAGGTGATCGGCATGGCATTTACCCCTTTCCAAATCAAAATTCCGGTTTCTTTTGTCTATCTTATCACAGATTCCCGGGCTGCGCAAGCGTCAGGCGGGCTTTCCGTTACCACCCAAAAAGGTGGCTCAGTCCCACAAGGTCCAGGGTGGTAAGAGAGGCGTCGCCATCCAGGTCCGCCGCCCGGCGGTAGGGGTCCTCCCCGCCCACGGATTCCCCGTTTAGAAGGAGCCGCTGGGCCCGGCGCAAGTCCGACCGGGAGACCGTGCCGCTGCCATCGGTGTCTCCCAAAACCACCAAGGTGTAGTCACCCGCGGTCATGCCGGTGGCCAGCCGGCCAGAGGTCACGGCCTCCCCCTCGGGGGTTTGGATCAGCACGGCGTCCGGCGCGAAGTAGGCCAGCAGTGTGTCCACCGTGACACCCTGGGGCATGAGAAGGTAGCTGTCCTCCTGCACAATCCCCTCCGGTGTGGGAGGAGGGCTGGGAGAGGGGGACTCTGTGGGCGCAGGGGTTGGGGTGGGTGTCGGGGAATCCGTGGGTTCCGGAGAGGGAGTAGGCTCTGGAGAGGGAGTAGGCTCTGGAGAGGGAGTGGGTTCCGGGGAGGGCGTGGGCTCCGGCGTAGGCGGCGTGGGAGTGTCTTCCGGCTCCAGCGAGGGGTCAGGGGAGGGAGCGGGCGTCTCAGAAGGAGCGGGCGTAGGCGTTGGCTCCGGTGTGGGCTCGGGCGATGGGGTGGGAGGTTCCTGATAGAACTGGATTGGCAGAAACCAATAGGCGTTCTCCTCCTGCCACAGGATGCCGCTGCCGCACAGGGCCAGCAGTTCGCCCTTTACGGGCACAGAGCCCACGGTTTCTCCCGCCAGGGTGGCGCACTCCACCGAAAGATACCCCGCGCCGGGGAACAGGAACTGCCCGTCCCGGTCCAAAGCGTAGTGGAGCGGGGAGTAGGGCATATCTACGAAGAACCCCAGATCCACCGGTTCCACGGTTTCGGCGCTGTATTGGTACAGGCCGCCCAACTGGTCCAGGAAATGCTCCTCCCCCAGCAGACAGAAGGGGGAGGAGAAAAGGAGGCAGG
Organism: Acutalibacter sp. LFL-21; assembly: GCF_025630755.1. Lineage (NCBI taxonomy): Bacteria > Bacillati > Bacillota > Clostridia > Eubacteriales > Acutalibacteraceae > Acutalibacter > Acutalibacter sp. LFL-21. The sequence continues at coordinate 98,946 of NZ_JAOTNT010000005.1, forward strand.
AGTTCCAGGCGCTGGGATCTTGCGAGGGGCCCCAGAAAAATTCGGAGGCCGTGAAGGCGGCCGCCGTGCCCTGGGGAGTGGCCTCCAAAAAGCTGACGCCAGTGCAGCCCTCCACTTGCCGCGGCTCCCCTCCCAGGTCAGAAAACCACAGGGAGCCTTGGGCATCCGTGTAATAAAAACGCCCCGCCCCGTCGCAGTCGAAAAGCGCGCGCTCTTCCACAGCGGCGGGCAGGGCCCATCCACCTACAAGGTTCAATTCAGGCAGGGAAAGCTGCGAGAGGACAGCCCCATTTTCCCCTTCTTCCAGGGCAAACACAGAGTCTCCCCGCAGGGCAGCCCACACAAGGCGGCCAGAAAAGCCGGTTTGGGAAGCGGCCTGGCCGGTGCGGCGATCCAGAGCCATCACCGCGCCGGAGCCGGCCTCGCTGCCGCCATAGGCCAGCAGGCACAGGTCCTCCCACTCTTCCAGCAGGTAGACCGCGCCGCCTTGGGGCACAGCCGCAATCTGTACGGGCAGGGGCCCGCCGCTGGTAAAAAGGGCCAGCATAGAGAGAAGAGCCAGCAGGGCGCAGAGTGAAAGGCCAGTCCGCAGCCAGCCCCTTGTGAGGTGAACCCTCCAGCGTGCAGTTGCCTTCCTCTTCATGCCCGCGCCTCCCCTCGGCTTCCATCCAGGGGGCAAAAGCGCCCCGCTTCTTTTAAGACCGGTGTTCCCGCTCTTGAAAATACTCCCTTGCCAGCGCGGTGTCCCCTGTAAGGGTGGCCATCACCAGCTGATAGAGCCCTTCCGGGTCCTGGAAAAAACACTCCCGCACCATCTCTGCCTGGGCCTTGTCCGGCACATACAGGGAGAGAGTCATCAGGTCGGTGTCCCCGCCGGACACATGGCAGGTGACCTGAAGGCCCTGTTCTGTCTCCCGCAGGTCCACCCGGTTCTCCCGTTGGGCCTTGGCATGGGCCAGCAGGGTGAAAGCTGCCTTCAGGGCTTTGTCCCGCACAGAGAGGGGCAGGGTGGCGTCCAGGGAGTGGGCGATTTCCCGCCCCGCCGCCGTGACGGTGTAGCAGCCGTCGGGCTCTTGGGCCACATTGCCCTGGGCCACCAGAGAGGCCAGGGCGTCCTCCGCCTCAAAATAGTTGGCCAGGCCCTTTTCCTGGATGATGCGCGTCAGGTCTTGGCGGGCCAGAGGGGCGTTCACGCTGGCCAGGATATAGCAGAGCAAAATGCGGATATCGTTTTTGTTCCAAAGGCCGCCGGGCTCCACCCCGGCGCTGAAAGCGTCCTGCTTCATGGCAGAGGTCCTTTCTTCTAATATAGCTGTTATCAGTATAGCGATTTTTAGAAAAAATAGCAAGGGGTTTTAAGCGGGCAGGCAGAAAATCCGGCCGCCCCGGCAGTGGGTCATTGGGGGTTGCGGCTGGCGCCCATCAGCTTCCGGTTTTTCACAATGACCACCAGCCGGAAGGCCAGAATGCTGCCTTCCGTCACGCTGGTGAGCAGGCACAGTGTCACCAGGTTGATGCCCACGGTAAACCAAAGCAGCAGCGCCCCCAGCAGGTACACCGCTGTGCCGAACACCACGGCGATGTTGGCGTATTTGGCCAGCCCCATGGCCCCCAGGGTGGGGTAGCCCAGCACATAGTTGGGGAAAGAGAACACGGCCACAGGGATGAGCAGCCGCAGGGGCAGCACCACCTGAGAGCCCTCTGCCCCCAGCCAGAATACCAGCAGGGGCTCGGCAAAGAGAAACACCACGGCGCAGCCCAGCAGGATTACCGGGTAGACAATGAGCATGGCTTTCTTGATGAGGCTGAAATTCTTGTGCTTCATCATGTGGGGGTACAGGCTGTCCGCAATGGGGGACATGCCGCTTTTCGCCGCGCCGATGACCTTGTCCGCGTTGGCGTACAGGCCGGTGGCGGCGGGCCCCGCCAGGGAGTTGAGCAGAATGCCGTTTAAGTTGGAGTTGATGGAGGCCGCCACCTTGGAGAGGAAGAATTGAGAGGAATCCTTCAGTTCTACCCAAATCTCGCGCCAGGTGACCCGGCAGAAGTGAATGCCCACCCTGCGGAACAGGTGCCAGTAGACAAACACAATGGCCCCCAGGTTGCCCACCGCTGTGAACAGGGGCACCAGGAAGTAATCCCCCGGCTGGTGGACAAAGAGGAAGATCATCAGGGTGGCGAAGAATTTGATGGCCACCGCCCGGATGGTGATGGTGGACATCTGCTCCAGCCCCCGGTACATAAAGTCCGGCAGCAGGGCGTAGGTGCACACGGAGATCAGGTAGAAAGCGTACACCAGCACCTGGCTCATGTCCGGCAGGGTGGGGGCGATGAAAGCGAACAGGATTAGGAACGACACCGCCATAAACATGGCCTTGGCCAGGATGACGCAAGTGAGCACCTTGTTGAGCACATTTTTATCCTCCCGGAACCGGGAGACCTTGGCGGTGGCGGAGTAGATGAAGCCGAAGTCAATGAGGATTTGGAAAAAGTTGGTGGCGTATTGGGCCGCGCTGAGCACGCCCACATTGTCCAGGCCCAGCACCCGCATCTGATAGCCCTGGGTCAAAAGCCCCAAGGCCATGTTGGAGAACTGCAGGATGTAGAGCATCACCGTGTTTTCCAAAAGCCCGCCCCGGCGGGGCCTGTTCCATTTCAGTTTCAGGTTCATAGGGTCTCCTTTCAGCCCAGCCGGCTTTTGACGGCAAACAGCAGGGCGATCAGCCCATAGCAGCGCTTTTCCAGCAGGGAGAGGAGCAGCCTGTGGCTGCGGCTTAGGCGGGAGAGGTAGGGGCACTGGCGCCAGTCCGGAAACCAGCGCTCCAGGGACTCCCGGAACTCCCGGAGCAGGGGGTGTTTCCGGTCGATGAGCAGCACCCGCACCGAGGCGGTTAGGAAAGCGTGGTACACCGCCAGGTAGCACAGCTCCTGCCGGTAGCGCTCCAGCAAGCCCTGGGCCCGGAACCAAGAGAGCAGGTCCTCAAAGGCGTCTAAAATTTCCCGGTTCCTCTCGGCATTCTGGTTCTTGGTGATGGAGCCCGTGCGCTGAAAGTAGTTGTAGCCTACAAAGTCCAAAAACACCACTTGCTTGGACTGGGCCAGCAGCTTGGGCGTGGTGCGCATGTCCTCATACCACACCCGGGGCGGGAAAAGGATTCCCGTGCGCGCCAGCAACTCCCGGCGGTACAGGCGGATGCAGGCGGAAGGAGAGGCGAGCAGCAGGTCTGGCTGCTGTTCCAGGGAGAGGGCCCGGTCCTTGGGCGCCTCTTCCAGGAAGGTCTGGAGAGTGCGGCCTGCCTCGTCCACCGAACGGTAGCCGAACACCACCAGGTCAGCTTCTTCCCGCAGGCCGGCCTCCAGGGCCTTTTCCAAGGTCTGGGGCTCAATCCAGTCGTCGCTGTCCACCAGCAGGAGCCAGTCTCCTACGGCGGCCTGGATGCCCGTGTTCCGGGCGCCGCCCAGGCCCTGGTTTTCCTGGTGGATGACCCGGACGCGCCCATCCCTTTCCGACAGCTTGTCGCACAGCCCGCCGCTGCCGTCGGTGGAGCCGTCGTCCACCAGCAGCAGCTCAAAATCCGGCTCTGTCTGGGCCAGAATGGAGTCCACGCATTTTATTAGGTAATTCTCCACGTTGTAAACCGGTACGACCACGGTTGCTTTTGGCAATCGAAACACCTTGCTTTCCCATGTATTTCACCGTTCAAGAAATTCCAGCTTAAAACCTTATTATACACATTTCCCGGGGGTTTTGCAAATTTGAAGGGAATTGCAAGGCTTGCTTGACAAGATATGCAAAGTATACTATACTAAGATTGCAAAGCAAACTTTGCAATTCAAGAAAGGGGGGAGCGGCTATCAAGACACGTATCCCAGAGCTGAGAAAGGAGAGGAAGCTCTCCCAGGAAGAACTGGCGCGGGCGGTGGGCACCACCCGGCAGACCATCACCTCCATCGAGGTGGGGCGCTACACCGCCAGCCTGCCCCTGGCCTACAAAATCGCCCATTATTTTGGCCTGACCATCGAGGAGGTATTCGACTTTTCAGAACTGGAAGGAGAGGTGCGCCGTGGAAGAGTATAAACGGAGATTGAAGCGGCAGAACGTCCTGCTGTGGATTGGCATTGTATTGCTGGTGGTCCTGGATGTGCTGGTGGGCATCTTTTGGGACAGCCTTGGCTTTTTGGATACCCGCTTGATGACAGAGAGGGCCCGCCACATGCAAAGTATGCTGCTGTTTGGATTCCTTGTTTACTTTGCGGTAAAGCTGGTGGGGAACAAGCGCCGCCTGAAAAACCTGTGGCAGTATGAGGAGGAAGCCCGCTGGCAGAAGGACGAGCGGCGCATCCTCATTGGGGAGAAGGCCGCCAAGCTGGCGGTGGACCTGGCCCTGGCGGGGCTGGTGGTGGCGGCGTTTGTTGTCAGCTTGTATAACATGGACGCGTTCAACGCCCTGTATTACACCTTGGTGGGCTTTGTCCTGCTGCGGTTTGGCTGCTGGCTCTATGTCCGCCGGAAATATTGACCGCCCCCGCCGGATGTGCTACAATAAGCAAAAGTGCGCGGCGGGTGCGCCCGGGGCGGCTTGAAAATGCAGAAAAGAAAGAGTGGATTGACACATGGTTAAGATCGTGACCGACAGCTCCTGCGACCTCAGCCCCAAGCGCTGCGCGGAACTGGGCGTGGATATGCTGCCCATCACTGTAAATTTTGGGGAGGAGAGCTACCGGGCCAATATCGACATCTCCAACGAGGAATTCTACGAAAAGCTGGCCGCCGCAGAGGAGCTTCCCCACACCGCCCAGATCACCCCGGCCCAGTTCCAGGAGATCTTTATGCCCTACAAGGAAAGCGGCGATGACGTGGTGTGCCTGTTCATCTCCTCCAAGATGAGCGGCACCTTGCAGTCGGCCCGGGTGGCCGCCAATATTTTAGGGGCGGAGAACATCCTTCTGCCCGATACCCTCCACGTCACCTTCGCCTTGGGCCTTCTGGTGGAGGAGGCGGTGAAAATGCGGGACGCCGGCCTTTCCGGCCCCCAGATTGTGGAGAAGATCCAAGAGCTCATCCCCCGCATCCGGCTGTTCGCCATGATTGAGGATTTGAAATACCTGAAGATGGGCGGGCGGCTTTCGGCCACCAGCGCCTTGGTGGCCAGCATTTTGGGCATCTGCCCCATCATCACCCTGAAGGACGGCCTGGTGGAAGTGGTGGGAAAGGCCCGGGGCAAGAAGGCCGCCTTTGCCGCCATTCGGAAATTTGTGGAAAAAGAGCCCATCTCCAGCGACTATTGCGTGATGGTCGGCAACGCCAACGTGCCGGAGAACAGCAAGGCTTTCGAGGAGTATATGGAGGACCTGCTGAAAAAGCGGGAGGTTCATGTTTCGTCCATTGGCAGCATTGTGGGCACCCACACCGGCCCGGGGGCCGTGGGGCTGGCCTATATCAAAAAGTAAACGGGAGCGGGCCCACGGGCCCGCTTTTTGCTAAGGAAGGAGGCGCGGTATGGAAAAAGAGACCCGGCGCAGGCTGCTGCGGGTGGCGTTGGCAGCCCTGGTGTTGGCGGCAGCTGCGGCGCTGTTTTTGGCGCTGAGGCCCCCTTGCCTGATCTTGAAGTCCACGGGGCTCTACTGCGGGGCTTGCGGCTTCACCCGCATGGTGGAGGAGCTGCTTCAGGGCAATGTGGGGGCGGCCTTCCGGCAGAACCCCTACATGTTTGCCCTCCTTCCCCTGTCGGGGGCTTACCTGGCGGGAGAGGCGGCCTGCTATCTCCGGCAGCGGCCGCCCTTGTGGAAGCGGAAATGGATGCAGGCGCTGCTGGCGGCGGCAGTGGGGGCGGGGATTGTATTTACCGTGCTGCGGAACCTGCCGGGCTTTGAGGCCCTGCGCCCCCAGTAACCGGGCTGGGAGATTTGTGTGAAAAGGGGGAACGGACCGTGAAGGGAAAGCTGGGCTGGCTGGGTGAAAAGCTCTGCCTGGGCTTTGGCCTGCTGTTTTCCGGCGTTGTGCTGGTGCAAACATTCCTCACCGCCTGCCGGGGCGGGGGATACGTTCTCTTCTTCGCGGCGGGCGCGCTGGGGATGGGGGCGCTGGTGCTCCTGGGCCTGCGGTTTCTAAAGCCGGCAAAGGCCTATCCCCTGGCCCTGTGTTCCCTGCGGTTCCTCATCGCCCTGGGGGTCATCCTGGTGTTCGGCGCCCAGCCGGTGCAGGATTTCAAGACCATGTATGACGCCGCTTGCCAGATGGCCCGGGGCAGCGGGGACTATTTGCAGAACGAGTACTTCTACAACTGGGCCTACCAGACGGGCTTCACCGCCTATGAGGCCCTGGTAATCCGCCTGTTTGGAGAGGGGCTTCTTCCCCTGCAGCTGCTCAACGCCCTGTGGATGGCGGGCACGGGCTGCCTGGTGTACGGCATTGCCCGGCGGTTCCTCCCGGAGACGGGGGCCATGACGGCCTCCCTGCTCTATGCCTTGTACCCGGCGCCTTATTTTCTGGCCGCGGTGCTGACCAACCAGCACATCGCCGTGTTCTTCTATTACTTGGGCTTTTGGCTGCTGGTGCGGCGGGAGCGGCTTTCCCCGCTGCGGGGGGTGCTGGCAGGGGTTTGCCTTTCCCTGGGCAATGTGATGCGTCCCCTGGGGGCGGTGATTGTGCTGGCCCTGCTGTGCTGGGCGGCGGTGCGGATGCTCCGCTGGAAGGGCCCCGGCGTGCTGCGGGAGGGAGGCTTGCTTCTGGCCGCGGCGGTGGCCTATTACGCCAGTGGGGAGCTGTTCAACTGGCTGGTGCGCGCCACGGGCCTGAACCCGGAGGGCCTGGCCAACCACCTGCCCCTGTGGAAGTTTGTTTTGGGCTTCAACTTGGAATCGGGCGGCGCCTGGAACCAGGCGGACTACGACGCCTATTACCTCCTCCCCCGGGAGGAGGCCCCCGCCGCTATGCGGGCGGCTGTGGGAGAACGCCTGTCCTCTTTGGGGTTTTCCGGCTTTTTGGAGCTGTTCTGGAAGAAGAGCCAGACCATGTGGGGCTCTTTGGAATACCTGTACTGGGGCTTTGGCCATTTGGACGGCAGCGTCCAGGCGCTGGGAGGGCTGACCCTCTCTCAATGCCTGAACGCGTTGAATTACTTTGACCTGGGCGTGTTTTTCCTGGCGTTTTTCCTGGCGGCTGCGGCGTTGCTCCTGTGGCTCCGGCGGGGCGCGGGGGAGGGGCTGCGCCTGCCGGTCATGCTCTCGTTCCTGCTTTGCGGGTATTACGCCGTGCACCTGCTTATCGAGGTCCAGTCCCGCTACCGGTATTTTCTCATGCCGGTGGTGTTCCTGCTGGCGGGCGCGGGCGCGCAGCAGCTGCTTCGCTGCTGGCAGGGCCGGAGTTCCCGGGGGGCGGGGCAGAAAAACACAGCCCCTGGCAGGGAGGGCCGGCATTTTTTGGAAAAAACCGGGAAAGGGCCTTGACTTAAAGTGTCCTTCAAGCGCTATAATCAAATAAAGATTTCTGTAAAAATGCCCCATCGGGCGAGGGAGGAACGAACAATATGGCAGAAAAATATTTGGGAGAGAGCATTAAAAACCTGGGCTTTGGCCTGATGCGCCTGCCCATGAAGGGCGACGAGATCGACATGGAGCAGACCAAGCGCATGGTGGATGCCTTCATGGCAAAAGGGTTTACCTACTTTGACACGGCCTATGTGTACATCGGCGGCAAGAGCGAGGTGGCCTTGAAAGAGGCTGTGGTGGACCGCTATCCCCGGGACAGCTTCCAGTGCGCCACCAAGCTGCCTCTTTGGGATTTGAAGGACCCCGGCGAGATGGAGAAAATCTTTCAGGAGTCCCTGGACCGGGCCGGCCTGGAATATTATGATTTCTACCTGCTTCACGCCCTGAGCGCCGAGCGGGAAAAGCAGGCCGACGAGCTGGGCGCCTGGGACTTTATGAAAAAGCTGAAGGCGGAGGGCCGCGCTAAGCACATCGGCTTCTCCTTCCACGACACTGCCGAGGCTTTGGAGCACATCCTGCAGAACCATCCGGAGATGGAGTTTGTACAGCTGCAGATCAACTATGTGGACTGGGAGAGCGAGAGCGTCCAGTCCCGCAAGTGCTATGAGGTGGCCCGCAAGTACAACAAGTCCGTCATCATCATGGAGCCGGTGCGGGGCGGGTCCCTGGCCATTATGCCGCCCCAGGTGCAGGAGGTCTTTAAGAAGGCCGAGCCGGAGATGAGCGTGGCCTCCTGGGCCATCCGCTACGCCGCTTCTTTGGATGGGTTGATTACGGTGCTCTCTGGCATGTCCACCGAGGAGCAGCTGAATGACAACGTCTCCTACATGGAGAATTTCCAGCCCCTGAACGAGGCCGAGCGCGCCACCGTGCAGCAGGTGGTGGATATCCTGAACAGCCTGCCCACCATCCCCTGTACCGCCTGCAAGTACTGCGTGGATGGATGTCCCCAGAAGATCAACATTCCCGGGATCTTCAAGACCATGAACGACCTGACCCTCTACAACAACGTGGAAGGCGCCAAGCGCTCCTATGAGAATGTCACCAAGGAGGGCGGCAAGGCCGGGGACTGCGTCCAGTGCGGCGCCTGCGAGGCCCACTGCCCCCAGAAGATCCAGATTATCGAGACATTGAAGAAGGCTGCCCAGACCTTTGCCTAAGCAGCGCGATAGACATACCAAGGCTGGACCCGTGGGGTCCGGCCTTTTGCGTTTTGGGGAGAGGCGGAAGAGGAAGGGTGGAGGGGGGAGGGGGAGAAAAGGGCAGCGGCGGCTGGAAGACAGAATTTTACGGAATCTTTGCTTTTTTCAAATCACTGTGCTATAATACCCGTAACTATGGTCATAAACGAGGGATGAAGCCTTCATTCACATCTTTTTTCTGCATAAGGACGGTATTGCCATGCACACCATCAAAAAGCTGAAGCGGACCATCGTCTTCATTTTGAAGCTGGCGCTGTTTGCCTCTCTGTTTGGCATCTTTTTCGGCATTTTCGGCATCAACAACCCCTGGCTGTTCAACCTCTCCCGGACCACCGGCGTCACCATGGTGACCTTTGTGGTGCTGGGCATCGCGTTAATGCAGGTCTATGGCGGCTATGCCATCGGCACCCAGAAAAGCCGCCCCATCGTGCACTCCATGGCCTTGGCCACCATCATTACCGACTTGGTCACCCACCTGCAGCTCTCCATTATGAACACCAGCGAGAAGAACAACGACCACTTCGTTTACGAGACGCCGGAGCGCCTGCTGCTGGTGATTCTGCTGCAGCTGGTGGTGATTGTGTTCTTCGCCTACTTTGGCAACTATATCTACTTCTCCCTGGAGCCCCCGGAGAAGTGCTGCGTCATCTCCTCCTCCCGGCAGAGCCTGGGGAACATCATCCCCAAGGTAGACCGCTTCCGCAAGCAGTATGAGCTGGATGAAATCGTCCGCTATGATGACCCCCATGTGCTGGATGTCATCGCCCGCAATGACACGGTGTTCCTCTATGATGTGCCCATCAAGGAGCGCATCCACCTGATTGAGTACTGCTATCAAAAACAGAAGAATATCTATTACAACTTCGAGATGATTGACGTGGTCAGCCAGGGGGCCAAGTACGTTACCCTGGATGACAAGTCCCTGGTGATGTACACCGCCAAGGACCTGACCATGGAGCAGCGCATCGCCAAGCGGCTGATGGATTTGGCCCTCTCCCTTGTGGGCCTGGTCATCGCCAGCCCTATCATGCTGGCCTGCGCCATCGCCATCAAGGCCGAGGACGGGGGCCATGTGTTCTACAAGCAGAAGCGCCTGACCAAGTACGGCCGGGTGTTCGAGGTGTACAAGTTCCGCACCATGAAGGAGGAGAACTCCATCCACAAGTCCGTTACGGAGAACGACGACCGAATCACCAAGGTGGGCAAGTACCTGCGGAAGTTCCGGGTGGACGAGCTGCCCCAGCTGCTGAACATCCTCAAGGGGGACATGACCGTGGTGGGCCCCCGGCCGGAAATGCTGGAGAACGTGGAGAAGTACACCGAAGAGCTGCCGGAGTTTTCCTACCGGCTGCGGATGAAGGCGGGCCTGACGGGCTTGGCGCAGATTTCTGGTAAATACAACACCTCTCCCAAGGACAAGCTTGTGATGGACCTGATGTATATTGAGAACTACAGCATCTGGATGGACATTAAGCTGATTTTCCAAACCATCACTGTGTTCTTAAAGGCGTCGGAGAGCACCGAGGCCTTCGGCAGCCAAGAGCTGTACGATTTTGACGAGGACCGGGAGCGTAAGCGCAAGGCGGCCCAAGAGGGGAAAGACGCCCCCAAAAACGGGGAAAAAGGGAAGAAAGGGTGAGACACATGGCCATCAAGGAATATTTGCGCCGGGTGTTCCCCGGCACGGCGGAGGAATTCTGCCAAAAAGCGGGCCAGGCCATGGTTTCGGGGAGGCGGCTGTTCGTCATCACCGCCAACCCGGAAATCCTCATGCACGCCGGGGAAGACCCGGCCATCCGGGAAATGCTGCTGGATGAGGAGACTGCCGTGGTGCCTGACGGCATCAGCGTGGTAAAGGCCATGAACCTGCTAGGCTTCCCCGCCAAGGAGCGCATTACCGGGGTGGACCTGGCAGAGAAGCTGCTGAAGCTGGCAGGGCAGCAGGGGAAGAGCGTCTACCTGCTGGGCGCCAAAGAGGAGGTGGTCTCTGCTTTGGCGAAGAAGCTGCGGGACCAGTACCCCCAGATCCAGGTCCGCTACAAGAACGGATATGGGAAGGACAAGGACGCCGACTTCCGGGAGATTGAGGCGCTGCAGCCGGACCTGGTGCTGGTGGCCTTGGGCGTGCCCGCCCAGGAGAAACTCATCGCCCGGCATTTGGGACATTTCCAAAAGGGTGTGTTCATCGGCGTGGGGGGCTCTTTCGACGTGCTCTCCGGCAGCAAGCGCCGGGCGCCGGCCCTGTTTGTCAAGACCAACACCGAGTGGCTCTACCGCATTCTGCGGGAGCCCTCCCGCCTGAAGCGCTTCTACCGGAACAACGTGCGCTTTCTGGGCCAGGTGCGGCGTGAAGCCAAGGGCTGAGGCCCGCTTGAACCCCCGGGGGGACGTTTTGGGCCCGCTGGGTAAAGGGCTCGTTAGAAATTTGTAAGGGCTTTGTTGACAAGAATTTGAGAAAAAAACGATATAGTACGGGAAGGACGGGATACTGTGGAGAAAATCAAGGTCATGTCCGTGTTCGGCACCCGGCCGGAGACCATTAAGATGGCCCCGTTGGTCAAAGAGCTGGAGAGCCGGGAGGAATTCGAGAGCCTGGTGTGCGTCACAGCCCAGCACCGCCAGATGCTGGACCAGGTGCTGGAGGCCTTTTCCATCACCCCCCAATATGACCTGAACATCATGCAGCCGGGGCAGACCCTTTCGGATATCACCGCCCGGGTCTTAAAGGGCCTGGAGGGGGTCATCCAGAAGGAGAAGCCGGATATGGTGCTGGTCCACGGGGACACCACCACCACCTTTGCCGGGGCCCTGGCGGCCTATTATGGGCAGACGGCGGTGGGACATGTGGAGGCCGGCCTGCGCACCTATGACAAATACTCCCCCTTCCCCGAGGAGATGAACCGGCAGTTCGTGGGGTGCGTGGCAGACCTGCACTTCGCCCCCACAGAGGGCGCCCGGCAGAACCTCCTGCGGGAGGGCAAGCGGCCAGAGACCATCGTGGTCACCGGCAACACGGCCATCGACGCCCTGAAGACCACCGTGCGGGAGGACTACTCCGATGAAATCCTGGAGTGGGCCAAGGGCTCCCGGCTCATCGTACTCACCGCCCACCGGCGGGAGAACCTGGGCGAGCCCATGCACCGCATGTTCCGGGCTATCCGCCGGGTGGTGGAGGAGTTCCCCGATGTGAAGGTGGTGTACCCCGTCCACTTGAACCCACTGGTCCAAAAGGCCGCGGAGGAAGAGCTGGGCGGCTGTGATCGGGTGAAGCTCATTGCCCCCTTGGAGGTCATCGAGTTCCACAACCTGCTGGCCCGGTCCACTCTCATCCTCACCGACAGCGGCGGCATTCAGGAGGAGGCCCCTTCCCTGGGCAAACCGGTCATCGTCCTGCGGGACACCACCGAGCGGCCCGAGGGCATTGCCGCCGGCACCTTGAAGCTGGCCGGCACCGATGAGCAGACCATTTATTCCCTGGTGCGGGAGCTGCTCACCGACAAGGCGGAGTACGCCCGGATGAGCCACGCCAGCAACCCCTATGGGGACGGGCTGGCAAGCGCCCGCATCGCCGGCGCCATCTTGGCGTGGAAGCGCGGGCGGGCGTGAGCACCAAGAGCGCCTTGCAGTAAGGAGCCGTGGGGAAATTTCGCGTAAGGGAGCGGATATTCAGTCCATGGAAACGAAAGAACAGATAGAGCGGCCCTCTCTGGAAGAAACGGGGGCCGCGGCGGGGAAAAAATGCAGCCTGGGCTTAAGGCTGAGCCGTAAAAACCTGCTGGCTGCCGCGGGGGTGCTGGCCCTTGCGGGAGCCCTGTTTGGCTGGCAGGTGTTCCTCTATCAGACGGCGGAGGAACAGGAGCTGCCGTTAGGGGCCTTTGCGGCCTATGGGGCGGGCTTTTGGGCCCTGTCCCTCGCGACGGCATTTGTGTGCCTGTGGAAGGTGCGGCTGCCCCTGTGGGCCAGCCGGCTGGCGGGCTGGGTTCTGCTGCTGGCGCTTCCGCTGGGGGCCTTTTTCGCGGTGGACATGATCAACTCCACCCGCATTCTCACCTTTACCTTTGAGAAAATATTGGCCAACTACCTGTGCTATCTCATGGTGTTCGCCCTGCTTTATGCCATCTCCCGGCGGGTTTGGGTGACAGCCTTGGCGGGCGGCCTTCTCTTTTTGATCTTCGGCGTTGCAAACTACTTTGTGGTGCAGTTCCGGGGGCAACCTATCCTGCCCTGGGATATCCAGGGCTTTGGCACGGCGCTGACCGTTTCCGGCGGCTACACTTATGAGCCCACCCCGGCGATGACCGTGGCGGCCATGGGCTTCCTGCTGACGGTGGCCCTGTGCGTCAAGCTCTCCCCCCGGGAGAAGCCCACCCGCTCCCTGTGCCTGGCGGAACGGGGCGCGGCCCTGGGGGTGGCGGCGGCCCTGTTCGTGATGCTCTTCCCCATGAACATCATGTCCGGGCTGGGCATTTCCGTGTGGGCCTGGAACCAGAAGACCAGCTCGGAAATCACCGGCATCACCGCGGGCTTTTTCGCCAACATCCAGTACCTGATGGTGGATAAGCCAGAGGGCTACTCTGCCACCGAAGTGGAGCAGGTCTCGGAAGAGGCCTCTCAGGTGGAGGACCCTGAGCCTGCCGGCGAGCCGGAGCAGCTGCCCACCATCATCGCCGTGATGAACGAGTCCTTTACCGACTTGGGCGCTGTGGGAGAGGACACCATCTTCCTTTCGCAGGACAACCTCTCCTTCCTTCACTCCCTGCAGGAATCGGGAGAAGTGATTTGGGGCACGGCGTATTCCTCTGTGTATGGGGGCAATACCTGCAACAGCGAGTATGAGTTCCTGACGGGCAACACCACTGCTTTCCTCCCCACGGGAAGCAAGCCCTATCAGCAGTATGTGGATCACGACCAGACCTCTCTTGTGTCCCTGTTGAAAGATACCTACGGCTATACTTGCACGGCCATCCATCCTGGCCAGGCCAGCGCCTGGGACCGGGAAACGGCCTACGAGTACCTGGGTTTTGATGAGTTTATCGACCGGACCAAGTTCGATGTGCACCGGGAGCTGAAACGGGGCCTCACTACGGATATGTCCAGCTACCAGCAGGTGATTTACGAGTATGAGCACCGGGACGAGGACACCCCCCTGTTCCTGTTCAATGTGACCATCCAGAATCACGGCGGGTATGAGGACGAGGACTACGAGACCACCGTGCGGGTGGCCAACGCCTCTGGAAAGTATCCCCAGACAGAGCAGTATTTGAGCTTGATTCAGGAGTCCGACCAGGCGCTGGAATACTTGGTGGAGTACTTCTCCCAGCAGGAGGACCCGGTGGTCATCCTGTTCTTTGGGGACCATTGGCCCAACCTGGAGGAGGACTTTCTCACCCAGCTGCTGGGGGAGGATTCCAGCAGCCTTTCCTTTGAGAATATCATGCGGGAATATCAGGTGCCATTTTTCATCTGGGCCAACTATGACCTGGAAGGGGAGGAGATCGAGGCTGTCAGCCTGAACTACCTTTCCGGGCTGCTGCTGCGGGCCGCCGGCCTGGAGGGCACGGACTACACCAATTTCCTAGAAGAGCTGCGCCAGACATTGCCGGTTATCACGGCAATGGGCATTATGGACAAGGATGGGGATTGGTACAAAAACGGGGACCCTACCCCCTATGACAGTCTGCTTAACGAGTACAACATTTTGGAATACAACAATGCGTTCGGAGGGAAGAACAAGTCGATGGAGACCTTTACCCTCCGGCTTGGAACGGGATAGGAGAGGAGAAACGCCCATGGCCAGGACAGCTGTGCGCCGTGCCAATGAGTGGGACGGCCCTTCCATGCTGAAGGTATACGCCCCTTATATAGGGACCCCCGCGGCTCCAGAGAAGGAGCTTCCCGCGCTGCAGGACTATGTCCAGCGCATTGACCGCTATACCTATGGGCTGGGCTGGCTGCTGTGCGAGATTGACCACCAGACTGCCGGCTTCTGCCATCTGAGCGAGGACCCCTCCCATCCCGAGGACTTGTTCTCGGTGGAGATCCAGCTGTATGTGCGCCAGGATTTGCTGCGCCGCGGTGTGGGCAGCGCTCTGTGGAGCCTGATGCGGGATATGATGGAGATGGGGAACCGCCGCCGGGTGCTCTGCCGGGTGGACCGGGACAACGGCCGGGCTTTGGCGTTTTTCCAAGCTATGGGGTTTGCCCCCTTGCAGGGGGAACCTCCCCAGGAGCCGGAAAAGCTGTGGCTGGCGTACACCCTGCGCCCTTGGGCCCCAGGGGCGGAAAAGCCCACCAAGCCCTATTTGGTGGAAGCCGCGGACTATGAGGAGGCCCGGGAGCGGGCTGCAGAGCAGGTGGATGTGACCGGGCTCTGAACACGTTGGAAAGAGGCAAGGCTGGCGGAACTTCCGCCAGCCTTTTCCCTTGCCAGGACTTTTGAAGGGAGGGAAAAGCCCCGGGGACGGCCGCGCCGGGACATTGAAAAAGTTTTAACAAATTTGTGAACAGGGCATTGCCAAACCGGTGGGTTCGTGCTATGATAAATGTGATTTTGATAAAATGCGGAAGAATGGTGTTTTTTCAAGATCCGACCGTTGTTAGACGCAGTTTTTATCATAATGTCATGGCGAAGGGAGGTACAACAGTATGCCAGAACCCAGTATGCTCCAAGTTGTCCTGATGGGCCTTATCACGGTGTTCATCGCGCTGATCTGCCTGATTATCATTATTGTGATCCTGGGCAAGATCATGGTTGCGGTCACCGGGAACAAGACCGTTGAGACAACCCAGGCGCCGGCTCCTGCCCCGGTGCAGGCCGCTCCCGCGGCTGCCCCGGCCCCGCAGCCTGGCAACCAGCAGGTGGTGGCTGCCATTGCGGCCGCCATTGCGGAGGACATGGGCGAGGATGTGGACCACATCCGGATCCTGTCCATCCGCCGGGTGTAACACCCACGGAAAAGAAAATGGAAACCCAAAAGTTTATCTGGAACAGAGAGGGAATCAATTATGAGAAAGTACAATGTCAATGTCAACGGCACTGCTTATGAAGTTACCGTAGAAGAAGTCAAGGGCGGCGCTGCCCCCGCTCCTGTGGCGGCCCCCGCGCCCGCTGCCGCTCCCGCTCCCGCCCCGGCCCCCGCTCCCGCGGCTGCGCCCGCCGGTGCTGGTGAGCAGATCACCGCGCCCATGCCCGGCACCATTCTGGATGTGAAAGTGGCCGCCGGCCAGACCGTCAAGTCCGGCGACGTGCTGATGATCCTGGAGGCCATGAAGATGGAAAACGAGATCATGGCTCCCCATGACGGCACTATCACCGCCGTGTCCGTCTCCAAGGGCGCTGCCGTAGAAAGCGGCACACTCCTTTGCACCATCGCCTAAATCCCCTTCAAGCGAGGTGCTCCTTCCCGCAAAACTATCATAAGGAGTGAAAGAATCCAATGGACGCTATTATCAACTTTTTGCAGCAAACGGGCTTCTACATTGTGCAGCAGAACCCCCTGAGCCTTATTATGCTGGCGGTGGCCTGCGTGCTGCTCTACCTTGCAATCGTCAAAAAGTTCGAGCCCTTGCTGCTGCTGCCCATCGCCTTCGGCATGCTGCTGACCAACCTGCCCGGCGCGGGGATGTACCATGCCGAGTTCTTCGCCAACGGCGAGGTGGACTGGGCCAGCCTGGGCGCTTTGGACGGCGGCCTGATTGATTACCTGTATCTGGGCGTAAAGCTGGGCATCTATCCCTGCCTGATCTTTGTGGGCGTGGGCGCGATGACGGACTTTGGCCCCCTGATTGCCAATCCCAAGAGCCTGCTGCTGGGCGCTGCCGCCCAGCTGGGCATCTTCATCACCTTTGTGGGCGCCCGCCTGCTGGGCTTCACGGGAGCGGAGGCTTCTTCCATCGGCATCATCGGCGGCGCAGACGGCCCCACGGCCATCTTCACCACCAGCCAGCTGGCCCCGCATCTGCTTGGGCCCATTGCGGTGGCGGCGTACTCCTACATGGCTCTGGTGCCTGTGATCCAGCCTCCCATCATGAAGGCTCTCACCACCGACGCGGAGCGTAAGATCAAGATGAAGCAGCTGCGCCCTGTCTCCAAGACCGAGAAGGTGCTGTTCCCCATCATCGTCACCATCTTTGTGTCCTTCCTGGTGCCCTCGGCCGCCTCTTTGATCGGCTGCCTGATGCTGGGCAACCTGATGCGCGAGTGCGGCGTGGTGGATCGTCTGAGCAAGACTGTCCAGAACGAGCTGATGAACATTGTCACCATCTTCCTGGGCATCTCTGTGGGCGCCACTGCTACGGCAGAGAACTTCCTGAACTGGCAGACCCTGATGATCCTGGCGCTGGGCGTCATTGCCTTTGGCTTTGGCACCGCTGGCGGCGTGCTGCTCGCCAAGGTGATGAACCTCTTCTCCAAGGAGAAGGTCAACCCCCTGATCGGTTCCGCCGGTGTGTCCGCGGTGCCCATGGCTGCCCGCGTGTCTCAGGTGGTGGCCCAGAAGTACGATCCTTCCAACTTCCTGCTGATGCACGCTATGGGCCCCAATGTGTCCGGCGTGATCGGCTCCGCTGTGGCGGCCGGTGTGCTGCTGGCCCTGTTCGGCGCTTGAGAAACGCTTTTTTGGCAAACTTATCACAGGGAAAGGAAATGGCTTAAAAAATGGCAAAAAATCCCCTTAAGATTACGGATACCATCCTGCGCGACGCACACCAGTCCCAGGCTGCTACCCGCATGAAGATTGAGGACATGGTGCCCATCCTGCCCGTATTGGACAGCATTGGGTACTGGTCCTTGGAGTGCTGGGGCGGCGCCACGTTTGACGTGTGCATGCGCTTTTTGAACGAAGACCCCTGGGAGCGCCTGCGCACCCTGAAGAAGGGCCTTCCCAACACCAAGCTGCAGATGCTGCTGCGCGGCCAGAACATTCTGGGCTACCGCCACTACGCGGATGACGTGGTAGAGGCTTTCTGCAAGAAGTCCATTGAAAACGGCATTGATGTGGTGCGTATCTTCGACGCCCTGAACGACCCCCGCAATATGGAGGCCGCCATGAAGTTCGTCAAGGAGTACGGCGGTATGGTGGAGGCTGCCATCAGCTACACCCAGAGCCCCGTGCACAACGAGGAGTACTTTGTGAAGCTGGCTATGAAGCTGGAGAAGATGGGTGCCGACACCATCTGCATCAAGGACATGGCAAACCTGCTGTTGCCCTATGACGCCTATTCTTTGGTGAAAAAGCTGAAGGAAAACGTGGGCGTGCCCATCCATCTGCACACTCACAACACCACCGGTACCGGCGACATGACCAACCTGATGGCCGCTCAGGCCGGTGTGGACATTGTGGACTGCGCCCTGTCCCCCTTGGCCAACGGCACCTCCCAGCCTGCCACCGAAAGCCTGGTGGCCACCCTGCGGGGCACCAGCCGCGACACCGGCCTGGATATGAACAAGCTGGTAGAGGCTGCCGCCCACTTCCGTGACGTGGCCCAGAAGCTGGATATCAACCCCAAGGTGCTGAAGGTGGACGTGAACACCCTGCTGTACCAGGTGCCCGGCGGCATGCTGTCCAACCTGATCTCCCAGCTGAAGCAGGCCAACGCCGAGGACAAGTACTACGAAGTGCTGGAGGAGATCCCCCGCGTGCGGAAGGACTTTGGCTATCCGCCCCTGGTCACCCCCACCAGCCAGATCGTGGGCTCTCAGGCCGTGCTGAACGTGCTGGCCGGTGAGCGCTACAAGATGATTACCAAGGAGTCCAAGGGCCTGCTCCGCGGCGAGTACGGCCAGCTGCCCGGCGAGGTCAACGAGGAAGTGCGCAAGAAGGCCATCGGCAACGACGAGGTCATCACCTGCCGCCCCGCCGACTTGCTGGAGCCCGAAATGGACAAGCTCCGCGCCGAGTGCAAAGAGAGAAACCTGGGCCACTGCGAGGAGGACGTGCTCAGCTACGCCCTGTTCCCCCAGGTGGCCGAGAAGTTCCTCAACTGGCGTGACAACCCCCACAAGGAAGAGGAGGCCCCGGCTCCCGCCGCTGCCCCCGCTGCCGCCCCCAAGGCTGCCCCGGCCAACAACGGCCCCCGCACCCTGGTTGTGGAGGACATGACCAACGGCGTGTTCTAAACCGAATCTTTTCAGGGAGAGTCCCGCAAGGGGCTCTCCTTTTTCGTTTCTCAAAGCTTTCCCGTTCAAGAAATGTTTGCTTGTGTTTCCCTTACGGCGGGAGTATAATCAAGTCAGAGAGCCAAGGCTAGTGTTGTATGGATGGGGGAGAAGCCATGTGGTATGAGGAGTTTGTGAAAAGGATGCCCTTAGAGGCGGGCTATGTGCATATCCGTGAAATTTGTGACATGCTAAGAGAGGCATACGGCGCTGTAGAGCTGCCAGAGGAGCAGATTCCCAGCCTGAAATGGATGCACAGGTTTAACGCCCTTCATACTCCTGAAAACCAGGAACATCTCCATCTGAAAGAGGGGCAGCTGCATATTCGGGCCCTCCAATTTCCCCAGGAGGCCGGATATAGCAGCCGCGAGGGAAATTGTGAAAACCACCTGGTGTATCTTGCCTTTGAAGAGCAGGTAGGATATATCTATTCAAACAGTAACGAGTTGTTTTTAGAAGTGGACATTGCCCGTGGCTACAACCGCCAGGACATAGAGGGTAACACGGAACGGTACAATGTGTGGAAAAAGTCCTGTGTCCGGTATTGGCGGGATACCGGCCGCGAAGTGGGCGGCGTGCAACAGTGGAAGGAATTATATAGGGATTGAACGGAAAAAGGAGGTCCTTCTCATGTTAAAAAGTATTCGCAACAGTTTGGTGCTCACGTCCCTTTTGTATGTGGTTTTGGGGTTGTTGCTGCTGCTGTTTCCCGGGCTGTCTTTGGGGCTGGCCCGGCTGCTGGTGGGCGGTGTGACCCTGATTTACGGCGTGGTCCGCATCGTCTCCTATGTCAAAGGCGGCCAGCAGGACTCTTTCGAGCTTTTTATTGGTGTGCTGCTGGCGCTTTTGGGGCTGTTCCTTTTGGCTTTTATGCAGTTTTTCATGGCCCTGGTGCCCTTTGTGCTGGGGGTGTATATTCTGGTGGACAGCATTGGGGCCGTAAAACGCTCCCTGGATATGAGGGCCTTGGGCTACGGGCGTTGGTGGCTCTCCTGCCTGGTGGCGGGGGTGCTGGCAGTTTGCGGCCTGGTGATGATCTTCGACCCCTTCTCCACATTGGAGGGGTTGGTGATGTTCATTGGATTGGGCTTCCTTTTTGATGGAGTTTACACTTTGGTAAATACCCTCCTCTTTGAGCGTTTGAGCCGTTGAATCAAGAAAGGCCCTTCCCGCCGCAGGGAAGGGCCTTTTACTGTTTGGGGATTATAAACCGGCTTGCCGGGCCAATTCTTTCACATAGGCCAGGGAAGAACGGGCTTGCCAGAGCCCGCCCCGGGTGTCGCCCTCTAAGGAGAGCCGGCCTGTATAGCCGATGGACTGCAGGGCTTGGAAGAAGGGGAGATAGTCCTCCCCGTCCCAGGGCTGGGGCAGCAGGCGGTGGTTCCGGGCGCTGGCAATGTGGCAGTGGCCCAAATGGCCTTGGTAGCGGGAGATCACGGACAAGGGCTCCTGCTCCAGGTCAAAATGGAAAAGGTCCACCAGCAGCTGAACGCCGGGCCGTCCCACCGCCTGCACCAGCTGGAAGGCCTCTTGGCTGCTGGTGAGGATGTTGCACTCTCCCCGCTGCAGGGGCTCCAGGCAGCACACCATGCCCTGGGCCTCCACCGCCGGGGCGATGTGGTCCCGGCACAGCTCTACCAGCTGGGCAAAGGCCTCCTCTTGGGGGAAGCCTTCCGGGACCCTTCGGGCGCCGCCGCTGCCAAATACCAGGGTTTTTACCCCAAAAACAGCGGCTTTGGGCAGGTTTTCCTCCAAATACCGGTCCACGGTGGAAAACTCTGCCTGGGGCCCGGTTAGCTGGAAGTCCCCTGGGAACAGCAGGTTCATTACAGGGGTGTCCAGGCCGGCCCCAGCCAGCTGGCTTGCCCGGGATTTTACCTGTTCCAAGGTCTTGTCCCGCAGGGAGGAAAATCCCCCCTCGCCGTAGTCCGCCCCTGCAGCGGGAAGCTGCAGGGCCATCTCCTCCCACAGGGAGACACAGCAGCCGATTTTCATTGCAAGCGCCTCCTTTAAATTTGTTGTAAGGCTGTCACCTTTTTTGGGTTGCGGGCGTCTAAAAATGGGGTGGGCTTACAGCCGGTAGGCCAGCAAAGCGTCCTTTTCCGCCCGCCCCACCCGCCGGGATTCCCGGACTTTCTGGATGGACTTGTTCTGCACCCAGGGGTCCAGCGTTTGTTGGGCCAGCAGCTCCTCCACTGCCTGGGGGAATTTCACATACCAAACGGACAGCGCCCAAGCCACCGCCATCTTGGCGTAATAGCCGGGGTGGGCCACCTGCTGGAGAAGGGCCAGGCCTTCCTCTACATGCTCCTGGTCCACAAAGTGGGAGAGCTGGACCACACAGGCGGCCCGGGCAGAATACTCTTGGCTGCTGGCGTAAAAGGGGCTGAAAAACGCCCACATTCCCCGCCGGTCCTCCGGAGAGCGGGGCTTTAGGGAGTTGCAGAAGGTATCGCACACGGCCCAGTTGTCAATGCGGGGAAGGAAGTCCTCCACCCAGGGGCGTTTTTCTTCCCAGGGGAGGTTTAGCCCGCCAATCACCAGCCCGCGAAGCAGCGTCTCCTCATAGGAGCCGGGCCGGCTGTTCTCTAAAAGCCCCACCGGATTCCCCCGGAGGAGCTTCTTCGCCAGGGCCCGCAGGGCCGGAAGCCGGACGCCCCAGGCCATGCTTACGCCGGGGATCAGGCCCTCGTGGAAGGCCTTGTACTGGGGGTCCGCCAAGCTTTCCAGCTCCTGCAGCAGGGCCTGATACTCCTGGGAGGTGAAGGGCGCGCTCACGGCTGGGCCTCCACCAGCTGCCGGATGAGGGCCAGCAGGTTGGGAATGGACTGGGACTTGTCAAAGTGCTGGCAGTTCTCCCGCATCTCCTGCAGCTTTTTCTTTTCCTTAATCAGGGAGGAAATCTGGCCGGCAAAGTCCCCGTCCTTCTGCAGGCGCACGCCCATGTCATGGATTTTCAGAAAGTTGGCGTTGTCCTCCTCCTGGCCGGGGATGGCGTCGAACACGGCCATGGGCAGGTTGCAGGCCAAAGCCTCGCTGACGGTCAGGCCGCCGGGCTTTGTCACCAGCAGGTCGCTGGCGTGCATATACTTTTCCACCTCATCTGTGAAGTAGATCAGCCGGGTGGGAATGCTCTCCCCGCCGGCCAGCTCCCGCTCAAAGGCCTCGTACAGGCGCTGGTTGCGGCCGGTGATGACGATGATCTGCATTTTTACCTCGGTGTCGGCCAGCTCCCGGTAAAGCTTGATGATGTTGGAAACCCCAAAGCTGCCCGCCATGAACAGCACGGTGGGCAGCTCCGGGTCCAGCCGCAGGTCCCGCAGGAGCATATCCCGGTCCTCCCGATGGAAGAAAACACCGTGCACCGGAATGCCAAAGGGGTAGATTTTCTCACGCTTCACCCCAAAGCTTTCCAGCTCTGGCACCATATCCTCGCTGGCAACCACATAGGCGTCCACATAGGGGGCAATCCAGGCCCGGTGCACGCCGTAATCTGTCAGGATGCAGATGAGGGGAACGGTGACCGAGCCGTCTTCCTTCAAATCAGAGACCATCTCTGTGACGAAGGGATGGGTGGTCAGGATGACATCGGGCTGATAGCGGGCAATGGTGGGGTACAGCATGTTGCTGAAGGCGCCGCTGAGCTTGGGCACCAGCCCAGAGAACAGGTTTTCCCGGTTGGTCTGCTTATACAGCCGCCCAAACACGGCGGGAACCCGCTTTGCCATAAAGCGGTAGCTGTCGCAGACGGTCTTGTCGAGAAAGCGGTTGATGGCCTTTAAAAAGTCCACTGTGACAACCTCATAGCCGGTGTTGTCCCGGATGTACTGCTCCACTGCGGCAGAGGCCCGTAAATGCCCTCCGCCAGTGGCCGCGGTTAAAAGCATAATCTTCACAAAAACTCCTCTTTTCCCGGGCTTTTCCAAAGAAGCCGGCAGGCAGCCGCGGCTCTTTTTGGAAAAACCCCGCATGGTAGGAATATTGTAGCATGAACAGCGGAAAAAAGCCAGTTTTTTCGCAGCTGGAAAAAGCTTTCACGCTTTACATTTTCCTTGGGGAAAGGTATAATGAAAAGGATTTCTCAAAGATTTTTATAGAGAGAGGGGAAGGGTTTCCCCTCTGTGTGGATAGACGAGGCTTTTTGATGAAAGGATGGGTGAGATGGACTACAGAAAATTGTGGACGCGCTTTGCGGCGGCGGCCGCGGCGCTGCTTTTGCTGGGCGGGCTTTGCGCCTGTTCCAACCAGCCGGAGGAGAGCTCCTCCATGGTAGAACAGCAGGAGGATTTGAGCCTCTTCCCAGAGGGGGCCAGCATCGGTGGGAAAAGCATTGCCGGGAAAACCGTGGAAGAGGCCCTGGAGATTGCCCGCTCCGCCGTGCAGGAAGCTGTGGACGGGCTGGAGATCACCGTGAAATTCCGGGATGACACCATTGTCCTCTCTGGGGAGGATTTCGCCTCTCAAGACCTGTTGGAGCTGACCTTGCCCAAGCTGCTGGAGTCCCGCCAGGCGGAGGATTCCCCCCTGAACTATGTGGTGGACCTTTCAGAGGCGGGGGAGCAGAAGGTGCTCTCCGCCGCCCAGGATTGCGTGACCCAGGCCAAAAACGCCACAGTTACCGGCCGGGACGAGAACGGCTTCACCTTCTCGGATGAGCAGAAGGGCAGCCAGGTGGACCTGGTGAAGACACTGGAAAGCGTGCGCCAGCTGCTCTCCCAAAAGCGGGGCGGGGATATTCAAGCCGCTTTTATTGAGACGGAGCCAACCCTGACGAAAGCCTATTTGCAGGAGCATTTTACCAGGCTTTCCAGCTACAGCACGGTTTCCACCAACACGGCCAACGGAAACAGCAACATGGCCCTGGCCCTTTCCAAGGTCAATGGCACCATTCTGGAGCCGGGCCAGGTTTTCTCTTACAACACCACACTGGGAGACAGCACCGATCCCAACAACGGGTGGCTGCCGGCGGGGGGCATCTCCGGAGGCGTGATTGTCCAAATGTATGGAGGCGGCATCTGCCAGGGCTCTTCCACGCTGTATATTGCCGCTTTGAAGGCTGGCATGGAAATTGTGGAGCGGTACAACCACTCCATGCCCTCCAGCTACTGCCCCATCGGGCTGGATGCCACGGTGGACTACGGCAACTTGGATTTCCGCTTCAGCAACCCCCTGGAAACCCCTGTTTATGTCAGCGCTTGGATGGACGGCACCACCCTGTATGTGGAGTTCTTCGGCTGCTTCCCCGAGGAGTGGGACAGCGTGGCGGTCACCTCTGAGCAGACCGGCACATGGGGGCCGCTGGATACCGTCACCTTCCGGGAGGACAGCAGCTTGGCCTCTGGCCAGTATGTGCGCCGGTCCTCGGGCAACACAGGCTACACCGCCCGGGCTTACCGCAGCTATTACAAGGGGGAGACCCTGGTGAAGAGCGAGGAGCTTTCCCCCTCGGAGTACCCCGCCACGGGCAAGGTTTACGCCTTAGGCCCCGGCACGGATACGGATAAGGTGGATACCTCGAAGGAATCTGGCAGCACCGCAGAGGCCAGCGCCACGCCTACGCCCAGCCCCACCGCGGCGCCCTCTACCCCCACGCCGGCCACCCCTGCGCCGGATACTCCCGCCCCGGAGCCGGCCACTCCTACGCCGGTACCTG
Source organism: Acutalibacter sp. LFL-21 (assembly GCF_025630755.1). Taxonomy (NCBI): domain Bacteria; kingdom Bacillati; phylum Bacillota; class Clostridia; order Eubacteriales; family Acutalibacteraceae; genus Acutalibacter; species Acutalibacter sp. LFL-21. Next base: position 123,449 of record NZ_JAOTNT010000005.1, read on the forward strand.
TTACGCCTACTCCGGTGCCGGCCACTCCCACGCCGGCACCCTCCACGCCCTCTCCGGAGGTTCCTGCCACGGAGCCTCCCGCCCCGGAGGGGACCGTGTAACCGTGCGCCTAAGGTCCCCAGCGCCTGTACCGGGCGCTGGGGATTTGCCGGTCCCGCCTCAGGAGTGGGACACCTTCTGCCCCGAAAGGGATTTGGATGAGCTAGAAAGGATGATCGCTTGTGAAAGATGGATTTTTCCGTGTTGCCGCCGCCACCCCTGCTGTCTCTGTAGCGGACGTGGAAGAGAATCTGGAACGGATTGAGGAGCTGGTCCAGCAGGCAGCGGCAGACGGCTGCGGGGCTGTGTGTTTTCCTGAGCTGGCCCTGACCGCCTATACCTGCGGGGACCTGTTCCGGGATGAGGCCCTGCTCTCCGCGGCAGAGAGGGGCCTTGCCCGCCTGATGGAGGAGACACAGAACCTGGATATCCTCTGCGCGGTGGGCCTGCCCGTGCCCTGGGAGGGAGCCCTGTACAACTGCGCGGCCGTATTCCACAAGGGGAAGCTGCTGGGCTTGCCTGCCAAGGCGCGCATTCCCAATTACTCTGAATTTTACGAGGCCCGGCACTTCACCCCTGCCCCAAAGGCGGTGCAAGTGGATTTTGCCGGGCAGCGGGTTTGGCTGGGAAAGGGCCTGCTGTTTTGCTGCGAGAATGTGCCCGGCCTGAAGGTGGGGGTGGAGATCTGTGAGGACCTATGGAGCCCCCTTCCCCCCAGCGTGAGTCTGGCTTGTAACGGGGCTACGCTGGTGCTGAACCCCTCCTGCTCGGATGAGACCATCGGCAAGGCGGAGTACCGCCGGGAGCTGGTGCGCCAGCACTCTGGGCGGCTGCTGTGCGCCTATGTGTATACGGACAGCGGCCTGGGCGAGTCCACTACGGATATGGTCTTTGCCGGGCACGATCTGATTGCGGAGAACGGCTCCCTGCTGGAGGAGAGCCAGCTTTTCACCACAGGGCTCATCTCCGCCGAGGTGGACCTGGAGCGCCTCTCCCAGGAGCGCCGCCGGATGAACACCTGGCAGCCTGCCTTTGACCAGGACGTGGTGCGCGTCCCCTTCCGCTATGAGGAGGGGACCTTGGCGGCCTTTGTTCCCCAGCGGGACTTTGCCCGCACCCCCTTTGTCCCCCAGGACGCGGTGGGCCTTTCCGACCGGTGCCAGCGAATCTTGACCATGCAGAGCGTGGGCCTGGCCACCCGGCTGGAGCACATCCATTGCAAGACGGCGGTGGTGGGCCTTTCCGGCGGGCTGGATTCCACCCTGGCCCTGCTGGTGACGGCCCGAGCCTTCGACCGGCTGGGCTTGGACCGCAGGGGCATCCACGCCGTGTCCATGCCCTGCTTTGGCACCACCAGCCGCACCAAGTCCAATGCCCAGCGCATCGCGGAGGAGCTGGGGGTGGACTTCCGGGAGGTGTCCATCGAGCGGGCGGTGCGCCAGCACTTTTTGGATATCGGCCAGGAAGAGACCTCTCTGGACGTGACCTACGAGAACTCCCAGGCGCGGGAGCGCACCCAGGTGCTGATGGACATTGCCAACCGGCTGGGGGGCATTGTCATCGGCACCGGGGACTTGTCGGAGCTGGCTTTGGGCTGGGCCACCTACAACGGGGACCACATGTCCATGTATGGGGTCAACGCCTCCATTCCCAAGACCCTGGTGCGCCACCTGGTGAGCTATGTGGCCGACCACAGCGAGCCCCGGCTTCAGGCGGCTTTGCTGGACGTGCTGGACACCCCCGTTTCCCCGGAGCTGCTGCCCCCCAAGGATGGGGAGATCGCCCAAAAGACGGAGGAGCTGGTGGGGCCCTACGAGCTCCACGATTTCTTCCTGTACTACATGCTGCGGTTCGGCTTTGGGCCGGGGAAGATCTACCGCATGGCCTGCCGCGCCTTTGCCGGAGAGTACGACGGCGCCACGGTAAAGCGGTGGCTCACCGCCTTTTACCGGCGCTTCTTCACCCAGCAGTTCAAGCGCAGCTGCCTGCCGGACGGCCCCAAGGTGGGCTCGGTGACCCTCTCTCCCAGGGGGGATTGGCGCATGCCCTCCGACGCCAGCTGGCGGGTTTGGGAGCGGGAACTGCAAGATCTGTAAAAAAGCCTTGGGAGGCGTCCAAAACGCCCTTCCCAGCATTTGATAAATGAGGTGTTAACTATGGAACCCAAACGCGTACTGGTCACCCTCCCGGTGGAGGAATCCCATGTGGACCGCTTGAAACAGTCCGCCCCTGGCTGGGAATTCCGTTTCCGGGGCTCGGACCGGCTCTTTTCCGGCACCGACCTGGAGCGCCCCCCTGTCACCCGGGAGGACGTAGCCTGGGCCCAGGTTATTCTGGGCAATGTGCCTGCCCAGATGCTCTCTGGCTCTTCAGAGCTTTTGTGGCTGCAAACCAACTCTGCCGGTGTGGAGCCCTACCTCCAGCCTGGCGTGCTGGGGAAAACTACTCTGCTTACCAACGCCACCGGCGCCTATGGCCTGGCCATTGCCGAACACCTGCTGGGCATGCTGCTAGAGCTCTTTAAAAAGCTGGAGCTCTACCGCGATGCCCAAAAGCAGGGCGCTTGGCAGTCCCTGGGGCAGGTGCGGGCCGTGTACGGCGCCACCGTGCTGGTGCTGGGCATGGGCGATATTGGCGGCGAGTTCGGCAAGCGCTGCAAGGCCCTGGGTGCCAAAGTCATCGGCGTGCGGCGCAGCCCCCGGGCGTGCCCGGACTATGCCGATGAGGTTCACACGCTGGAGGATTTGGACAGCCTGCTGCCCCGGGCCGACGTGGTGGCCGTTACCCTGCCGGGCACCCAGGCCACCGCTGGGCTTTTAAGCCGGGAGCGCATTGCCCGGATGAAGGAGGGGGCTGTGCTTCTGAACGTGGGCCGGGGCACCATTGTAGATACGGAGGCCCTGTGCGACGCTTTGGAGAGCGGCCGCCTGGGCGGGGCTGGGGTGGATGTCACCGACCCGGAGCCCCTGCCCCCGGAGCACCGGCTTTGGCGCCTTCCTACGGCGGTGGTCACCCCCCATGTCTCCGGGTTCTACCACCTCAAGGAAACCCACGAGCGCATTGTGGATATCATGGTGGAGAACTTGAAGCGCTTTCAGGCGGGAGAGCCGCTGAAAAACCAGGTGGACTTTTCCACCGGCTACCGGAAACTGACCTGAAAAGAGGACAGCTTTATGGAAGCGCAGATGGAACATTATCTGGACAACAGCGCCACCACCCAGGTGCTGCGCCCCGTGGCGGAAAAGGCCCTGGAGCTGATGGTGCAGGAGTACGGCAACCCCTCCTCCCTGCACACCAAGGGCTTTCAGGCGCGAAAGCAGCTGGAGGAAGCCCGTGCCCTGGTGGCCCGGCGACTGGGCGCCCAGCCCGAGGAGGTCGTCTTTACCAGCGGCGGCACAGAATCCAACAATTTGGCCATTTTCGGCGCGGTCCAGGCCCGCAGGCGCTTGGGGAATAAGATCGTCACCACCGCGGCGGAGCACGACTCTGTGCTGAACCCCTGCCGGGAGCTGGAGAAACAGGGGTTTGAAGTGGTGTACTGTAAACCGGACCCTTCTGGAAAGCTGCCGGAAGAGGCGCTGGCAGAGGCCATCGACGGGAACACCATCCTGGTCAGCGTGATGCTGGTGAACAATGAGACCGGGGCCATCTTCCCGGTGGAAGCCGCCGCCCGAGCCATCCGCCGGAAAAAAGCCCCTGCCCTGCTCCATGTGGACGCAGTCCAGGGTTTTGGCAAGCTGCCCTTCACCGTGAAGCGATTGGGTGCCGACCTGTTGACCCTTTCGGGGCACAAGCTCCACGCGCCCAAGGGTGTGGGGGCACTGTACATCAAACGGGACATACGCATCCTGCCCAGGACGCTGGGCGGCGGCCAGGAGAGGGGCCTGCGCTCCGGCACGGAGAGCGTGCCGCTGGCCTGCGCGTTGGGCGAGGCTGTGCGCCTGCTGCCGGACCCCCAGGAGGCCCTGGAGCATGTGGGTGCCCTGAACCGCCTGCTGCGGGAGCGGCTTTCCCAGCTGCCGGGGGTGGTGTTCCACTCCCCGGAGGACGCCCTGCCCTATGTTTTGAATTTCTCCGCAGGGACTGTGCGGGGGGAGACCATGCTGCATTTTTTGGCCCAGCGGGGCGTGTATGTGAGCTCTGGGTCCGCCTGTGGAAGGGCTAAGCCCAGCCATGTGCTAGAGGCCATGGGCCTGCCGGGAGCGCAGGTGCAGAGCGCCCTGCGGGCGAGCTTTTCCCGCTTTAGTACAGAGGAGGATGTGGAGGCCCTGGCAGAGGGGGTCAAGCAGGGGTTGGAGACTTTGGCCCGGGGCGCGTAACGCGCCTTGGAAGGGCTTTATCCCTGCGGGCCCGCCCCGGCCTTTGCTCTCGCTTCGCCTTGCGGCTTATCTTTTTTGTTTTTGGAGTGTGTTATGCCACAAGAAGTCATTTTATTGAAATTGGGTGAGATCGCCTTAAAGGGCCTGAACCGCAAAGCCTTTGAGGATGTTCTCTTGAAAAATATCCGCCGCCGCTTGCAGGATGCCGGAGACTTTTCCGTATCCTCCCGGCAGTCCACCATCTATGTGGAGCCCAAGGATTCCGCCGCCGACCTGGACCTGGCGGAAGAGCGCGTTTCCAAGGTGTTCGGTGTGGTGGGCTATGCCCGGGCGGGTGTGTGCGAAAAAGATCTCGCTGCCATCTGCCAGCGGGCGGGGGAGTACTTGTCCGAAGAGCTGGAAACCGCTTCTACCTTTAAGGTGGAGTGTAAGCGCAGCGACAAGCAGTTTCCCTACAAATCGCCAGAGGTCTCCGCTGAGGTGGGCCACCACCTGCTGGAGCAGTTTCCCAATTTGCGGGTAAACGTGCATCATCCCGATGTGATTGTCCGCGTGGAGGTGCGGGAGCGTTACGCGTTTGTCCACGGGGACACCCGGCCCGGCGCTGGGGGAATCCCCGTGGGCACCGGCGGCAAGGCGGCTGTGCTCATCAGCGGAGGGCTGGACAGCCCTGTAGCCGCCTGGATGATGGCCAAGCGGGGGGTAGAGCTTACGGCGGTTCACTTTGCCAGCCCCCCCTACACCAGCGAGCTGGCACGGGAAAAAGTGCGGCGGCTTCTGCGGAAGGTGGCGGAATACGCCGGGCGCATCCGGTTTGTCACGGTAAACCTGACCCGCCTGCAGGAGGAGATTCGGGATAAATGCCCTCAGGAGCTTTCTACGGTCATCCTGCGGCGGTATATGCTGCGGGGCGCCCAGCGGGTGGCCCAAGAGGAGGGGTGCTCGGCACTTGTCACAGGCGAAAGCCTGGGCCAGGTGGCCAGCCAGACCATCCAGGCCATTGCCTGCACCGACGCCGTGGCTACCATGCCAGTGTTCCGGCCCCTTATTGGGGCGGACAAGTCCGAGATCGTGAAGGTGGCCTATCAAATTGGAACCTACGATATCTCCATCGAGCCCTACGAGGACTGCTGCACCATTTTTACGCCCAAGCATCCCCGCACCAAGCCCATCCTGCACTTTGTGGAGGAGGGGGAACAGGCCATCGATGGAGAGGCCCTTCTGGAAGAGGCCCTGGCCCAGATGGAGACCGAATGGGTCTATCCCCAGTAAAGGGAGAGTTGGGAACAACGGGCCTGACCCGTTTCCATAATTTTTCTTGCAAAGGAGAATGCAGTTTGAAGAAGTGTTGTGCTCTTGTGGGCTGACCGGGAGGTCAGCGGCGCAAATATCCACGACCGCGCCTCCCATAGGATGAAACTTTTTCATCTTTAGGAGGACAAAGAACGTGAACCGAGAGAACAAACGAAAGAAGTACGAAAAAGGATATTACAAGAACCATCCCTGCCAGGAGAGCTTCACCTGCAAGGTGTGCGGCCGCCTGGTGACCCCCGGCGGCGCTGGAAGCGATCACCGCAACCACTGCCCCAACTGCCTTTCCAGCCTGCATGTGGACATCGAGCCCGGGGACCGGGCGTCTGACTGCGGCGGCATTATGGAGCCCGTGGCCGTGTGGGTGCGCAAAGGGGGAGAGTGGGCCATCATCCACCGGTGCCGCCGGTGCGGGGCCCTTTCCTCCAACCGTGCGGCGGCGGATGACAACCCCATGAAGCTGATGAGCATTGCCATGAAGCCCCTGGGCAGCCCGCCCTTTCCTCTGGAGTACCTTCAGGAGATGACCGACCGCATGGGCGGCCAGGGCGACCTTTCCGTCTGGGAAACCCAAGCAGGAAGGGGGGATGGATGACATAAGAAAAAGGGGGAGCTCGCGGGGGCTCCCCTGTTTTTGGGGCTTTCGGCCGCAAGGGGCGGAGAAGCCCCTTGGGAGCATATACCAGCTTGTAAAGGAGGAAACATAGATGAACGCTGAAATTATCTCTGTGGGCACCGAGCTGCTGCTGGGCCAGGTGGTCAATTTGGACACCGCCATCGTGGCCCAGGAGCTTTCCGCCCTGGGCATCGACCTGCTGTATTCCGCCGTGGTGGGCGACAACGTGGAGCGCCTGCGTCACGCGGTGAACACCGCCCTTTCCCGCAGCGGCCTGCTCATTATGACAGGGGGCCTGGGGCCCACCACCGACGACTTGACCAAGGAGACCACCGCCGCCTGCGCCGGGAAAAAATTGGCACTCCACCAGCCCAGCCTGGAACGCATTCAGAATTACTTCAATGAAAAGCACGTCAGCGAGAACCAGGAGAAACAGGCCTGGCTGCCTGAGGGCTGCCATGTGTTCCAAAACGACAACGGCACGGCCCCCGGCTGCGCCTTCCAGGCCCAGAGCGGGTGCCTGGTCATCATGCTGCCCGGCCCTCCCAGCGAGCTGACCCCCATGCTCCGCAACTATGTGGTGCCCTACCTGAAGCAGGGGCAGGAGTACGTCATCGTCTCCCACAACGTGCACATCTTTGGCCGGGGAGAGGCCCCCGTGGCCCAGATGTTGGATGACCTGATGGACGGCCAGAACCCCACCCTGGCCCCCTACGCCAAGGAGGGCGAGTGCTACATGCGGGTCACCGCCAAGGCCCACACCGCAGAGGAGGCCGACGCATTGTGCCAGCCCCTCATTGAGGAGATCAAGCGCCGGGTGGGGGATTTCGTCTACAGCGTGGATACCGAATCCCTGGAGGAGCTGGTGGTCTCTGAGCTGAAAGCCCAGGGCAAGACTCTGGCCACCGCCGAGAGCTGCACCGGCGGCCTGCTGTCCAAGCGGCTGACGGATGTGTCCGGCGCCTCGGAGGTGTTCCACATGGGCTGCGTCACCTACGCCAACCAGGCCAAGGAGGACCTGCTCTCTGTCTCCCATGAGACCCTGGCCCAGTACGGCGCTGTCAGCGAGCAGACGGCCCGGGAGATGGCCGAGGGCATCGTGCGCCGCTCCGGCAGCAGCCTGGGCGTGGGCATCACGGGCATTGCGGGCCCCGAGGGCGGCACCGCCGAAAAGCCTGTGGGGCTGATCTATATTGCCCTCTCCGATGGGGAGCGCACCTGGGTGACCAAACGCAGCCCCATCGGCCGCACCAAAAGCCGGGAGTGGCACCGCCACTGCGCCGCCAGCCAGGCTTTGGATATGGTCCGGCGCTATCTAGAGGGCCTGCCCGTGGAGGCGGACTACTGAAAGGCCGCCCAGTCCGGCCGGATTGCAGAAATGGAAAAGGACATCCAAGCCAATGCCTTGGGTGTCCTTTTTTGCGTGTTTCTTTAGCGGCTGCCGGAGAAGAGAGACCCCGGCAGGGAGATGTCCCCCCGGGGCAGCTTTTCCCAGGAGAAGAGGGGAAGCAGCTCCTCTGGCCAGGCGGGGGCAGGCTCTGGCAGCAGGCCCCCCAGATAGGCCAGGCCCCCCACCACGTCCCGGGGGGAGTAGCCCCGGGAAAGGATGCCAGAGAGGCTCTGGTCCCCGTCCCGCTTGGAGAGCCGCCGGCCGTCGCCGGCCAGCAGCAGGGGCGTGTGGCCAAACTCCGGCACGGGATAGCCCAGCAGCCGGTACAGCAAGATCTGCCGGGGGGTGGAGGAGAGCAGATCCCTGCCCCGCACCACCTGGGTGACGCCCATAGCGCCGTCGTCAGCCACCACCGCCAGCTGATAGGCGTACACGCCGTCGCTGCGCCGCAGGATGAAGTCCCCGCAGCCAGTGGGCAGGTGCTGGGCCTGGGGGCCGTAATGGAGGTCCGTAAAGGCGATGGTTTCCTCCGGCACCCGCAGCCGCAGCGCCGGGGAGCGGGTGCGGCGTTTCTCCGCCACCTGCTCTGGGGTCAGGTTCCGGCAGGCCCCATTGTACAGCAGTTCCCCGTCCGAAGCGTGGGGCGCGCTGGCCGCGTGGAGCTGGGCCCGGCTGCAGAAGCAGGGGTACACCCGGCCCTGTGCCTCCAGCTTTTCCAGCTGGACGCGGTAAAAGTCAAAGCGCTGGCTCTGGCCGTAAGGGGAGTGGGGGCCGCCCTTGTCCCCGCCCTGGTCCCAGAAAAGCCCTAAAGCGTCCAGGTCCCGCTGGGCTTGCAGGGCATACTCCTTCCGGGAGCGCTCCACATCCAGGTCCTCGTTGCGCAGGATTATCTCCCCTCCCCGGGATTTGGCCGCCAGCCAAGCAATGAGGGAACAGAACAGATTGCCCAGGTGCAGATAGCCGCTGGGCGTAGGGGCAAAGCGCCCCACGGGCCGTGCCATAAGAGAGCCTCCCTTCCCGCATAAAGCTAGTACGATTATAACGTCCTGGCAGCGGAGATGCAACCCAGGGCGGGAAAATCCTTACAGTTTTCTAACAGAGGGCCCGGCGGCCGCTTTTTTTGATTGAACTCCCAAGGGTTCTGGATTATAATAAACAAATACGCGGCAGACCGCCGCGAACCTTTTGAGGCAGAAAGGGGACCTTTTATGAAAGAAAAGAATACAGGCGTGTTGCGCTTGGTGCTGCGGGTGCTGCAGGGAATGCTCATTGGCGTGGGCGCCGTGCTGCCGGGAATCTCCGGCGGGGTGCTCTGCGTGGTGTTCGGCATCTACAAGCCCGTAATGGAGCTGCTCTCCAGCCCTGTTAAAAAATTTAAAACCCATGTGCCCCGGCTGCTGCCGGTCATTGTGGGGGCGGCGCTGGGCTTTTTGGGGGTGGCCAAGGTGCTGGCTTTCTTCCTGGAGAAATACCCCGACCAAAGCGTGTGCCTGTTTGTGGGGCTGATTGGCGGCATGCTGCCCTCCCTCTTCCGGGAGGCCGGGGAGCAGGGCCGCACCCGGGGCAGCTGGGTGAGCCTGGTGGCGGCCTTTGCGGTGGTGCTGGCGCTGCTGCTCTCCTTAAACGTGCTTTCGGTGAGCATTGCCCCCAGCTTTGGGTGGTACCTGTTCTGCGGGTTCTGCATGGCGCTTTCCATCATCGCCCCTGGGATGAGCTTCTCCACCCTGCTGATGCCCCTGGGCTTGTACACCCCCCTGGTGGACGGCATCGGCAACCTGGACCTGGGGGTTCTGGCCCCGGCGGGCATCGGGGCTTTGGTCACCATTGTGTGCCTGGCCAAGGCTATCAACGCGCTGTTCACCCATTTCTACAGTTATGCTTTCCACGCCATTGTGGGCATCGTCATCGCGGCGACCCTCGTCATCATCCCCTTTGGGAGCTTTGCCCAGGGGGTGGGTCCGGCGGTGGCCAACATCGTCTGCCTGGCAGTGGGTGTGGCGGCTGCCCTGGCGCTGGATAAGTTCAACCAGAGCGTACCCAAAGAGGCTTAACCGGCCGTTCTTGAAGGGGTCCCCCGGCATAGCCGGAGGGCCCCTTCTTTGCCGCCATCTAGCCCTTGACTTCTGCCCGGCTTCCTATTACAATGCAGGAAGAGAACGCCCTTAATATATTTTAAGAACTGTTAAAGTACTTTAAGCGCGAAGGCCCTGTCAGCTTAAGAACTGCCTGCTAGAATAGTCCTTGTCAAAGGGAAACGGAATTCCCAACGGCAAATTTCAAAGCAAGGATGTGTTCTTTATGACAGGACGTAAGTTCAAAAACAATCGGATACGGATCGGCGCGCTCCTTATGGCGGTATTGCTCTCCTTTTCCATGCTGGCTGGCTGTGGCGGCAGCAAAAAGGCGGGCAGCGGCACAGGAAAGCCCTCTCAAAGCCAGAGCCAGAGTGCCTCCTCTAAGAGCAAGAAGGATTCCAGCAAAAAGAGCTCCAGCAAGAAGAACTCCAGCAAAAAGAGTTCCAGCAAGAAGGACTCCAACAAGAAGGGGTCCAGCAAGGCGGATGCCGGCCAAAGCAGCAGCTCCAGCAAACTGGAGTCCAATCAGAGCGGCGCCTCCAGCCAGAGCGGCAGCTCTGCCAAAGAGGATTCCGGCAAGCGGGGCTCCAAGAAGAGCGGCTCCAGCAAGAACGAGTCCAGCAAGAGCAGCACTTCCAGCCAGCAAAGCCAGTCTTCCTCCAGCAAAAAAGGGAGCTGATTGCTTTTCTTCCGCCTGAGAGGCTCCTGTTTCCCCTTTAGCGCCTTTCGCTTTCCCGGCGAAGGGCGCTCCTCTTTCCCCGAAGCGTATCCCCGTTTGAGAAAGGAGCAGCCATGAAGAAGCAGCAGACAATCCTCATTGTGGAGGATGAGGCAGAGATCCGGGAGGGTATCCGGATTCTCCTCTCTGGCGAAAGCTACACCATCTTAGAGGCGGAAAACGGAGAGCAGGCCCTGCGCAAGATGAGCCCCCAGGTGGATCTGGTCATTTTAGATGTGATGATGCCGGGGATCTCCGGCCTGCGGGTGTGCGAAGAGATCCGAAAGACCAGCACCGTCCCCATCCTGTTTTTGACCGCCAAAGCGCAGGAGTCGGACAAGCTGATCGGCCTGACCGCCGGCGGGGACGATTACCTGGTAAAGCCCTTTTCCTACGCGGAGCTCATCGCCCGGGTGAAGGCCCTGCTGCGGCGCTACTGCGTGTACCAGGGCAAAGGGCAGCCCGGCGCCACCTATGAAAACGACACCCTCTCAGTTTGCGGGGTCACCATCGCCCTGGACCACAACCAGGTGTGGGTAAAGGGCGAGGAGCGGGATTTGACCGAGATCGAGTACCAGATCTTGCGGCTGCTGATGCAGAAGCCCCAGTGGACCTTTTCCGCCCAGGCAATTTACGAGAGCATTTGGAACGAGCCCTACTTTCCCATTTCCAACGGCACGGTAATGGTGCATATCCGAAAGCTGCGCACGAAAATTGAGGAAAACCCCCAGAACCCCGTTTACATCCGCACGGTGTGGGGAAAGGGCTACCGGTTTGGATGGGAGAGCAGTTATGGGCCAAAATAAGAAGCGCCGCAGTATTCTGGCAGAGTTTTCCATTTTGCTGGTGGCGCTGGGGGTTCTGTGCGGCAGCCTGTTTTTCGCCCTGAACAAAGGTGTGGGCGCCGCCTTGGAAAGCTACCTGCTCTCTTCCGATGTACTGGAGCAGGCCACGCAGCAGCGGGTCAGCAATCTGCAGGAATATGTGACGGAAAACCAGGTTTCCACCAGCGATGCCCAGGCGCTCACCCAATGGATCAGGGGCAAGCCCCTGACCCTGATGGAGGTCTACCGGGACAGTGTGCTGGTCTATTCCTCCTCACCCTCTTATAGTGTGGAGTCCGCAGGAGACACCTGGACAGCCACAGAATTAGAGGAGGCGCCCTATTATGACTGGATCTCCTATTACACGGTAGAGTTCGCGGATGGGGAGGCGCAGGTTGTCCTTTACAGCAACGAGCTTTTCCAATATTCCACCTACGCCACTATTGTAGAGATTATTTTTTGCGCGGCGCTGTTCCTGACCGGTTTTTTGGTGGCCTTTCAAAGGACAGCCCGGTATATCCGGCAGCTCAGCCAAGAGATTCAGGCCATGGAGTCCGGAGACCTGGATCGCGCCATCACTGTGCGGGGCGGCAACGATTTGACCGCCCTGGCAGAGTGCCTGGACGCCATGCGGGTGGCCTTCCGGGCCCAGCAGGAGCGGGAGGCCCAAACCTATGCCGCCAACCAGGCGCTGATTTCTGAGATGTCCCATGACCTGCGCACCCCCCTGACCACGCTGCTGCTCTATACAGAGATCCTGCGGTACGGAAAATACCAGGGGGAGGAACAGCTGCACGCCTATCTGGACAGGGTGGATGAAAAGGCCCAGCAGATCAAGCAGCTGGCAGAGAATATCCTGGAGTACTCCCTGGCGGCCCAAAACCGCCCGGTGGAGCTGCAAGAGCCCCTTCCCGCCCAGGAGGTGCTGGGCGAAGCCCTTCACGAGGCCCTCACCTACTTCTCCCAATGCGGCTACACCTACGAGCTGGCCCTGGACTTTGGAGAGGCGCAGATTGCGGTGCACATCCCCTATATCCGCAGGCTGGTGGACAATATCTCCTCCAATATTTTGAAGTACGCGGACAGAAGGTTCCCCGTTCAGGTCCAAGCGGGGACGGAGGGCCCCTGGTTCTTCCTGCGCTTTCGGAACCGGAAAGGCGGCGGGGAGCTTGCCGGGCAGGGCACCGGTGTGGGGCTTTCCAGCATCCGCTCCATGATGGAGCGGATGGGCGGCTCCATCCAGGTGGAGCAGACGGCCACGGCCTTTCAAATCACCTTGGAATTCCCCCTGTCCCACGAGAAAAAGGAGAATGCATAAATTCCGCAAGGGCGGATGAAGGCCCTTTGGAAGAATGAGCCCCGCACCTCTCTTGTGAGGCGCGGGGCTCTGTGCAGGGATGGGAAAGGTTCTCCCCCTCCCCCCTCCCCCCTCCCCCCAGGGGGAACCCCTCCCGATGCCGGGGCGTACGGCGCCAATGGCGCGGGCGGGATTCCTCCCTTCCCTTTTGGCGCAGGGAGGAGTATACTAAAGGAAAAAAGAAAGGATGAGATAGATGAAGGTCTTGATGGTCAACGGCAGTCCCCGGCGGGATGGCAACACCAGCCTGGCCCTGGCAGAGATGGAGAAGGTGTTCCAGCAGGAGGGGATCCAGGTGGAAAAGGTTTCCCTGGGGACGCAGGATATCCGTGGATGTATCGCCTGCAACTCCTGCGGCAAAACGGGAAAGTGCGCCTTTGATGACCTGGTCAACGAGACAGCCCCCAAGCTGCAGCAAGCGGATGGCCTGGTAGTGGCAAGCCCGGTCTATTACGCCTCTGCCAACGGCACGCTGGTCTCCTTTTTGGACCGCCTGTTTTACAGCACGCCCTTTGACAAGAGCATGAAGGTGGGGGCCAGTGTGGTGGTGGCCCGCCGGGGCGGCCTTTCCGCCGCCTTTGATGAGCTGAACAAGTATTTTACGATCAGCGGCATGCCGGTGGCCTCCAGCCAATACTGGAATTCCGTCCACGGCCGGGAGCGGGGCGAGGCCCAGCAGGATGAGGAGGGGCTGCAGACCATGCGCACCTTAGCCCGGAACATGGCCTTTTTGATAAAGAGCATTGCCCTGGGCAAGGAGGCCTATGGCCTGCCCCAGCGAGAGCCCGCTCAGTTTACCAATTTCATCCGGTGAGCACGCCTTTTTAAAATCCCCTGCCCTTGGGTGGGGGATTTTGCGCAGGGCCTGGCCGCTCCCATTGGCGTTCTAGCCTGCGGAAGAATCGCCGGGACAGCATGCCTGCGGCCCATACCGCCAGCCCTGTGGGCAGCAGCACACACCAGGGGGCCTGCGAGAAGGTGTCGAACAGGACGCCGTACAGCAGCTGGCCCAGGGGCTGGGCGCACAGGGACAGGGTGAACACAAAGGACATGACCTTTCCCATCAGGCGCTCCGGCGTCCGGGCCTGGATGGCGGAGATGGCACAGGTGGAGAAGACGCTGCACCCCGCCTGGCAAATGCAGAAAAATACCAGCAGCACCCCATACCGCCCCAGGGCGCCCAAGGGCAGCAGGAAGGCCAGCCCGCAGGGGAGCAGGCACAGGCCAAACCCGGAAAACACCCCGGCCAGCCGTCCCAGGCGGAGGCGCTCCCCCAGAAGTCCCACGCAAACGCCGCCCAAAACGGCTGCCACCCCCAAGGCGCTTTCGGCGATGCCGTAGAGCGCCGCCGAAAGGTCCAGCACCGTCCGCACCAGATAGGGAAACCCCACCACCATGGCGCCGGAGACGAACAAGCTCACCAAAGCGGCCAGCAGGAGCAGCTTGCAGATGCCTGGCTCCTGGCGGATGAGAAACTCCATGCTTTCCGAGAGGTCTTTCCGCAGCGCCGCACCCACCCCTGCCTGCCGGCTGGGACGTCTATAGTCCAGCTGAAGAAAGCACTCCAGCAGGGCGGTGAGGAAAAAGCAGGCCACTGCCCCCAGAAAGATGGGCTGGATTCCCAGGGCCGTGTACAGCACACTGCCCAAAAACGGGGTGACCAGAGAGGCGGCCGCCTGAATTTGGCTTACAGCCGCGTTGCCTTGGAGCAGCCGTTCCCCAGAGAGCATCTGGGGCACACAGGCCTGCACTGTGGGGGATTCGAAGGCCCCCAAAATGGAGAGGGCCACCAACAGCGCTCCCACCACCAGCACCCTGTCTCCCAGGGAGAGCAGCAGGCAAGCCATCAGCACCGCCAGCCCGGAGAGGCTGTCCAGGGCCACCATGATGGACTTCCGGTTGGCCCGGTCTGCCAGGATGCCCCCCAAAGGGGAGAGAAGGATGGTGGGCGCCATGGCCAGTGCCAGAATCGTGGCGAAAACCGTGGCGGACCCGGTTTCCTCCAGTACGAACATGGAGAGGGCAAATTTCAGAGTGTTGTTCCCCAGCAGGGAACTGGCCTGTCCCACGAGCAATAGGGTGAAATTCCGGGTGAAGAGCTTTTCCTTCATGGCTTCCTCCTAAAAAGCAGGGGAGAGACGAGCTCCCACAGGATGGCTGCGGTTCCGGCCAGGGCGCACCACAGGGCCCACGCCCGGCGGCCTGTGTGCAGCAGGTGGCAGGCGCCCCCCAGCAGGCCGGCGCCTGCCGCCAGGGAGAGCCCCCGGCAAAGCCGCCGGAAGGCGGGCCTTTCCTCCCAAGCGGTGATGAGGCCCCTTTCAAACCGGCCAGCGCCCCGTTCAAGCCTCTCTTCCAACTGGCCTGCCCACTGTTCGATCCTTTGGTCCAGTTCACGTTCTGTCAAGGAAAGCACCTCCTGTGAATTTTTAATACCAACCGTATGAATGTATATTGGTAAAATAAAACTGCCTTCCGGCAGCTTTATTCCGTTTCAGGGATCTGGTCGAAAAATTGGTCCACAAGGGCCCGGATGCCCTCATCAAACAGGGGCACGCCCATGCGGTCCAGCATCTCCCCCAGAAAGGTGAACTTCCGCCGCATCTCCGCCTTGGTGGCGGGGAACACCGAGGGCATCAGCCACAGGCTGGTGAGCAGGGGCAGCAGCTCAGCGATCTCCTTGGGGTACTCCGTGTGAAGGGAGCCGTCCCGGTTGCCCTCCTCTAAAAGCTCCAAAACATAGGGGGTGAGCACCCGCCGGTTGGAGTCGATCATCTCCACCAGCAGGTGGGGGTTCTTGCGCAAGGGCAGCATTTGGATGGTGAGCTGGGTGCGGGAGGTGTCAGACTGGTTCAGCCGCACGGCTTCCCGCAGCTTTTCCAGGCCGTTCAGGTCCTTTCGCTGCTTCACCGCCTCGAACGGGTTGTTTTGAAAGAACAGCTGGTCTCCCACCTTGTCCAAGATCTCCTCTTTAGACTTAAAGTGGTGGTACACCGCGCCCTTGGTCAGCCCGCCCAGCTCATTCACAATGTCCTGGATGGTGGTCCTGTCATAGCCCTTCTCCAGAAAGAGCCGCTGGGCCGCCTCTAAAATGCGCTCCTCGGTGACCTCGGGGTATTTATTTCGTGCCATGGGTCCTCCCTTCCCTATTTACATTCTCTTGGTATGTATTCATGGTACCAGAGGGAAGGGTCCCTGTCAAGGGGGAATTTTCTCCACCCGGTCCCCTTGCCGGGGAGAAAGGGGCTTGACAAGGGGAACTTCCTGGTGTAAAATGCCAGCATAAAGACAAGGGCGTCTTTGAGCCAAGGCTCAAAGGCGCCTTTTTTCTGTCTTGAAAAATTGGAATGGGAAAAGCGTTGGAGAAAAGAAAAGTACCGGGAGCACCCCGTCCCCAGAGAGCGCGGGCAGGTGAAAGCCGCGCGGCGGGCCCCCGGGAAGAACCCTTTTCAAGCTGCAAACTGAACGGGCCCAGCCCCAGTAGGCGCGCCGTCCCGCCCCGCGTTAGGGGGCAGAGCCTTGTCCGAGGCGGAAACGAGAAAAAATATAGGTGGCACCGCGAGCGCAGCACTTGCCCTATAGGATGCTGAATTCTTACTACTTGTTTGGAGGGATCTGTCATGTGTTCTATCATGGGCTATTGCGGCCGCGGCGCGGACCTGGCCGCTTTTCAGAAGGGGTTTGACCGGACTCTCTCAAGGGGGCCGGATGACAGCCGGATTGTGGATGTGGGCGGGGGCATACTGGCCTTCCACCGGCTGGCCATCATGGGGCTGTCCCCTGCGGGGATGCAGCCCTTTGAGCTGGACGGCAGCTATGCGGTGTGCAACGGGGAGCTGTACGGCTTTGAGGCCATGCGGGCCGCCCTGGAAGAAAAGGGCTACGCCTTCCAAAGCGGCAGCGACTGCGAAATCCTTCTGCCCCTCTACCGGGAGTATGGCACGGCCCTGTTCTCTATGCTGGACGCGGAGTTCGCCTGCATCCTCTACGATGGACAGACCGGGGAGTTTATCGCCGCCCGGGACCCCATCGGCATCCGTCCCCTGTACTATGGCTACGACAAAAAGGGTGTCATCGTCTTTGCCAGCGAGCCCAAAAACCTGGTGGGCCTTTGCGGCAAGATCCTGCCCTTCCCGCCGGGCTGCTACTATCAAGGCGGCGCGTTCCACCGCTACCGGGACATCGCGGCAGTGGAACAGGTCTGCCGGGATGACCTGGACACCGCCTGCCGGAAGATCCACGACAAGCTGGTGGCCGGGGTGGAGAAACGGCTGGTGGCGGACGCCAAGGTGGGCTTTCTGCTCTCCGGCGGGCTGGATTCCTCCCTGGTGTGCGCCATTGCCGCCCGGAAGAGCAAAACGCCCATCCGCACCTTTGCCATTGGCATGCGGGCGGACGCCATCGACCTGAAGTACGCCCGTCAGGCGGCGGAATATATGGGCAGCGACCACACCGAGGTGTACATGACCCCGGAGGAGGTCATCGCCTCCTTGGAGAAGGTCATCCAGCTGCTGGGCACCTTTGATATCACCACCATTCGGGCCAGCATGGGAATGTACCTGGTGTGCAAGGCCATCCACGAGCGGACGGACATCCGGGTGCTGCTCACCGGGGAGATCTCCGACGAGCTGTTCGGCTACAAGTACACGGATTTCGCCCCCAGCGCTCAGGCCTTCCAGGAGGAGGCACAAAAGCGGGTGCGGGAGCTCCACATGTACGATGTGCTCCGGGCGGACCGGTGCATCTCCGTCAACTCCTTGGAAGCCCGGGTGCCCTTTGGCGACCTGGACCTGGTGGAGTACGTCATGTCCCTGGACCCGGAGCGGAAGCGGAACCGGTACGGCAAGGGCAAGTACCTGCTGCGCCGGGCCTTCCAAGAGGGGGACTACCTGCCCCCCGAACTGCTCTGGCGGGAGAAGGCCGCTTTCTCCGACGCGGTGGGCCACTCCATGGTGGACTATTTGAAGGAGTACGCGGAGAGCAGGTACACGGACGGGGAGTTTGAGGCAGGCTGCCGCAAATACAGCCACGCCCGCCCCTTCACCAAGGAGTCCCTTTTGTACCGGGACATCTTTGAGAAGTATTACCCTGGCCAAGGGGAGATGATCGTGGACTTCTGGATGCCAAACCGGGCGTGGGAGGGCTGCGATGTGGACGACCCCTCTGCCCGGGTGCTCTCCAACTACGGGGACAGCGGCAGATGAGGAAAGTCCCTGTTAAGAATTTCATTTGTGTAAATCTTGCATAAAATTTTATATATCCAGGATTTTTACCGGAATTTTGAAAGAATGATGTATGAAAAATTCAAAATCCCGTTGACAAACGTCTGCTTTCGCGGTATCATACAGAAAGCAGACAAAGGCGTCTGATCCCGTGGGGATGTTGTATCCCGGCGGTGGTCAGGCGCCTTTTTGCATGCTGCGGGGCCTCCATGCAGGGGTCGCGCGGCGTATGGCAAAAGGGCCCGGCGGCGCCCAGGGGCTGGGCAGCGGCGGCCCGTGAGAAAGGCAGGTTATGAGCGATGCTGCGAGAAGGTCTGGACGGGGTGCGCATCCCTTCGGGGTGCGCTGTATCCGCCATCTTTTCCAAAAGCGGGGAGCGCCGCAGCGGGGAGGACATTATCAAGTCCATTGCCCTGATGCACGACCGCTCCAACGGCCTGGGCGGCGGCTTTGCCGCCTATGGCATCTACCCGGAGTACAAAAACCTCTACGCCCTCCATGTGTTTTACGAGGGGAAGGGCCCCAAGGATGTGTGCGAGGCGTTCATCAACGAGCACTTCGATGTGGTGAACCTCTCCAAGATCCCCACCCGCAAGACGCCGGCCATCAAGGACGAACCCCTGATCTGGCGCTATTTTGTAGAGCCCCTGCACACCAAGCTGGCCGAAAGCCAGCTGGATGAGGACACCTTTGTCTCCCGGTGCGTCATCCGGGTGAATTCCCAGATTGAAGGGGCGTATATCTTCTCCTCTGGCAAAGACATGGGTGTGTTCAAGGCGGTGGGATATCCGGAGGATGTGGGAGAGTTCTACCGCTTAGAGGACTATAAGGGCTATTGCTGGACCGCCCATGGGCGGTATCCCACCAACACCCCGGGCTGGTGGGGCGGGGCCCACCCCTTTGCCCTTTTAGACCGCTCCGTGGTCCACAATGGGGAAATCTCCTCTTACGATGCCAACCGCCGCGCCATCGAAATGTACGGCTATGAGTGCGACCTGCTGACGGATACGGAGGTCATCACCTACATCATCGACTTTTTGGTGCGGCGCCGGGGCCTGACCTATGAGGAGGCCGCCAGCGTGATGGCCGCTCCTTTCTGGAGCACCATTGACCGGATGGACGGCAGGGAGAGGGCCCGCATGACCTACCTGCGCAGCGCCTTTGGCGGGATGCTGGTCACCGGGCCCTTCTCCATCATCGTGGGGTTCACGGGGGGCATCATGGCCCTGAACGACCGGCTGAAGCTGCGCAGCATGGTGGTGGGCGAACGGGGCAGCAACGTCTACATCGCCAGCGAGGAGAGCGCCATCCGGGTCATCCAGCCGCAGCTGGACACCCTGTATGCGCCCCGCGGCGGGGAACCCGTGGTGTACCGCCTGGACGAAGCCGCGGCGGAACAGAGGAGGTGAGAGCATGGCGCTGAATATGATGTATCCCGAATTTGAAGTGGTGCGGAACCCGGACCGGTGCATTGCCTGCCGGGTGTGCGAGCGCCAGTGTGCCAATGAGGTGCACCGCTATGACCCCGATCTCAAGAAAATGCTGGCGGACGAGAGCCGGTGCGTCAACTGCCACCGGTGCGTCACCCTATGTCCCACCCGGGCGCTGAAGATTGTCAAGACCAGCCACACCTTCCGGGAGAACGGGAACTGGTCCGGCCAGGCCATCAACGAGGTGTACCGCCAGGCCCAAAGCGGCGGCGTGCTGCTCTCCTCCATGGGAAACCCCAAGGAGTACCCCGTTTACTGGGACAAAATGCTCATCAATGCCTCCCAGGTGACCAACCCCTCCATCGACCCCCTGCGGGAGCCCATGGAGACCAAGACCTTCCTGGGGCGCAAGCCCACTCACATCCACCGGGACGCCGAAGGGGACATTGTCCCCAGCCTGCCTCCCCAGCTGGAGCTGTCCACCCCCATCCTGTTTTCCGCCATGAGCTACGGCTCTATCAGCTACAACGCCCACGCCAGCCTGGCCCGGGCGGCGGAACAGCTGGGCATCTACTACAACACCGGCGAGGGCGGCCTCCATCAGGACTTTTACCAGTACGGGAAAAACACCATTGTGCAGGTGGCCTCTGGCCGGTTCGGCGTCCACAAGGACTATTTGAGCGCCGGGGCGGCCATTGAGATCAAAATGGGCCAGGGCGCCAAGCCCGGCATTGGCGGGCACCTGCCCGGCGCCAAGATTGTGGGGGATGTATCGAAAACCCGGATGATCCCTGAAGGCACCGACGCCATCTCGCCCGCGCCCCATCACGACATCTACTCCATCGAGGACCTGCGCCAGCTGGTGTTTTCCTTAAAAGAGGCTACCCACTATGAGAAGCCGGTCATCGTAAAAATTGCCGCGGTGCACAATGTGGCGGCCATCGCCTCGGGCATTGCCCGCAGTGGGGCGGACATCATCGCCATCGACGGCTTCCGGGGGGGCACCGGCGCGGCCCCCACCCGCATCCGGGACAACGTGGGCATCCCCATTGAGCTGGCCCTGGCCGCTGTGGACCAGCGGCTTCGGGACGAGGGGATCCGGGAGAACGTCTCCCTGGTGGTGGGGGGCTCCATCCGCTCCAGCTCCGACGCCCTGAAGGCCATCATGCTGGGGGCGGACGCGGTGTACATCGGCACGGCGGCCCTGCTGGCCCTGGGCTGCCACCTGTGCCGCAGCTGCCATGGGGGCAAGTGCAACTGGGGCATCGCCACCCAGCGGCCAGACCTGGTCAAGCGGCTGAATCCCAGCGTTGGCACAGAGCGCCTGGTGAACCTGGTGCATGCCTGGACCCACGAGATGAAGGAGATGATGGGCGGCATGGGCATCAATTCCATCGAAGCCCTGCGGGGCAACCGGCTGATGCTGCGGGGCGTGGGCCTCACCGACGCGGAGCTGCGCATCCTGGGCATCAAGCACGCCGGGGAATAAGGGGGGACTGCCATGAAACGCGTGTATGTAGAGGAGCAGTGGTGCCTGGGGTGCCATCTGTGCGAATATAACTGCGCTTTTGCCAATTCCGGCTTGGACAACATGGCGAAGGCCTTGAAGGACAAGGAGATCCGGCCCCGCATCCACATCGAGGACGGGGAGGATATCCACTTTGCCGTGTCCTGCCGCCATTGCCAGGACGCCATCTGCATGAAGAGCTGCATTGCCGGGGCCATTTCTAAAAAGGACGGCGTGGTGTGCATCGACAAAAACAAGTGCGTGGGCTGTTACACCTGTGTGCTGGTGTGCCCCTACGGCGCCCTGCGCCCCTCCCCGGAGGGCCCCATGGAAAAGTGCGAGCTGTGCGTGAACAATTCCTGCGGGGAACCCGCCTGTGTGGCGGGCTGTCCCAACCGGGCCATCATCTTTGCGGAAAAGGAGGGGGCGTAAATGGAATACGTCATCATCGGCAATTCCACAGCGGCGGTGGGCTGCATCGAGGGCATCCGCTCCGTGGACCCAGAGGGCGCCATTACCGTGGTGGCCAGCGAGCCCTACCACACCTACTCCCGGCCGCTGATCTCCTATTTGCTGGAGGGGAAGACGGATGGGGAGCGGATGAAATACCGTCCGGATTCCTATTACAACGAGATGGGTGTGAAAGCCAAACTGGGAATCAAGGCCGTGAAGCTGATGCCGGAAGAACACAAGGTGGTTCTGGAAGATGGGGAGGAGCTTCCCTACGGCAAGCTGCTGGTCGCCACGGGCTCTACCCCCTTTGTCCCATCTTTTGAGGGCCTGGATACCGTGGAGAAGAAGTTCACCTTCCTGTCCCTGGATGACGCCAAGGCCCTGGAGGCTGCCCTGACCCCGGAGAGCCGGGTCCTCATCTTGGGAGCGGGGCTCATCGGCCTGAAATGCGCCGAGGGCATCGCCCGGCGGGTGAAGTCTATAGAGGTGGCGGACTTGGCCTCCCAGGTGCTGCCCAGCATCCTGGATGAAGCGGGCGCCAAACGGGTGCAGGCGTACTTGGAGGAACAGGGGCTCACGTTCCATCTGGGGGACACTGCCGTGAAGTTTCAGGGCAACACCGCCCACTTGAAAAGCGGCGGCACGGTGGACTTCGATGTGCTGGTGCTGGCGGTGGGGGTGCGGCCCAATGGTTCCCTGGTGAGGGAGGCTGGGGGCAAAGTGGATCGGGGCATCCTTACGGATGACACCGGCCTCACCTCCCTGCCGGATGTATACGCCGCTGGGGACTGCTGCGAAAGCTATGATATCACCAGCGGGGAACGCCGGGTGCTGGCCCTGCTGCCCAATGCCTACCTCCAGGGGGAGTGCGCCGGGAAGAATATGGCGGGGGAAAGCTTCCGCTTCACCAACGCCGTGCCCATGAACGCCATCGGTTTTTTCGGCCTGCACCTGATTACCGCAGGCAGTTACCGGGGCGAAAAGCTGGCCGCTCAGGATGGGGACAATTACAAGGCCTTCTTTGTGGAGAACGGGCTTTTGAAGGGGTTTATTCTAATCGGGGACTGCCTGGAGAACGCCGGGGTTTACACGGCGCTCATCCGGGAGCGGACGCCCCTTTCCACGGTGGACTTTGGCCTGCTGCGGGAAAAGCCCCAGTTTATGGCCTTTTCGGCCTCGAAGCGGCGGGAGCTGTTCGGGCGCTGAAGGGAAAATAGCATATCCCCGGGAGGCAGGGCCTTCAAAGGCGGGGAACCGGCGGCAAGCGGGCCGCCCTAAGAGAAAGGCGGGAGCATTGTTATGCAAGCACAACAGACAGAGTTTGCCATTGGCCAGCGGTATATCGGCGCGGGGGCAGGCAGAGGGGAGATCGCGGTTCATCAGGTGCCGGGCAACGCCTTGGGCGCCTATTTGGACGGGGCCTCCATCCAGGTTTACTGCAATGCCCAGGACGCCACCGGCGACACCATGAACGATGGCGAGATTGTCATACACGGCTCCAGTGGGGATGCCACCGGCTACGCCATGCGGGGCGGCGCCATCTATATTGAAAGGGACGCGGGTTACCGCTGCGGCATCCACATGAAGGAATATGGCGCCAAGGTGCCCAGCATCGTCATTGGCGGGCGCTGCGGCAGCTTTTTAGGGGAATACCAGGCCGGGGGCGTGATTTTGGTGCTGGGTATCGGCTGGGAGGACCGCCCCCCTGTGGGGAACTTCTGCGGGACAGGCATGCACGGCGGGCGCATCTACCTGCGCACCACCCACCTGCCCCCCGACCTGCCGGCCCAGGTGGCGGCCTCAGAGGCGGGGGAGGAGGACCTGCGGCGCATCGAGCCCCTGGTAAACGCTTACTGCGCCCATTTTGGCGCGGACAAGGGCAGCCTGCTGGCCTCCCACTACTATGTGCTGACCCCCAATACAAGCAACCCCTACAAGCAGTTATATGTCAACAACTGAGCGGGGCTTCCCTACCCGGCCGGTTTCGTGTATACTGAAAGAAAACATCCTTTGGGAAAGGCGGCGGCGCCATGCGCTATTCGGAAGCGGATATCCAGGAATTTATCCATGACAACGATGTGAAGTTCATCAAATTTTCCTTCTGCGACGTATTTGGGAACCAGAAGATCATCTCTGTGCTGCCCTCGGTGCTGCCCCGGGCCTTCAGCCAGGGCATTGCGGTGGACGCCTCCCGCATTGAGGGCTTTTACAAGCGGGGGGACAGCGAGCTGTTCCTTTTTCCCGATACGGACACCATCTCCCTGCTGCCCTGGCGGCCCTCCCACGGGCGGGTGGCGCGGTTTTACTGCCACATCAAGGACCAGGAGGGCAGCCCCTTCGCCCAGGACGGCCGGAAAATCCTGCGGGACGCGGTGGCCTGGGCGAAGGACCGGGGGATTGAAGTGAATTTCGGCGCGGAGAACGACTTCTACCTGTTCCGCACCGATGAGGAAGGGGAACCCACGGACCTTCCCTTTGACAATGCGGGCTTTCTGGATGAGGCCCCCGAGGACCGGGGGGAGGACGTGCGCCGGGATATCTGCTTGACCTTGGAGGCCATGGGCATTGAACCCCAGTACTCCCAGCACATCAGCGGGCCGGGGCAGAACCGCATCGACTTTGCCCCCGGCCCCGCCCTGGAGTGCGCGGACAATGTCATCACCTTCCGTTCCGTGGTGAAGATGATGGCAGTGCGAAACGGGCTGTGGGCCACCTTTTCCCCCAAGCCCATTCCCGATGCGGCGGGCAACGGATTCCGCGTTGCCATGCGGCCCATGCAGGGGCAGGCGGGCTGCTGCGACGCTTTTATGGCGGGCATCTTGAAGCGCTTTCCAGAGATGCAGGTGTTCTTCAATCCCCGGGAGGAATCCTTCGAGCGGCTGGGCACTTTTGGCGCGCCGGACAGCATCTCCTGGTCGGATACAGGCCGCATGAGCCTGCTGCGCCGCAAGCCGGGCGGCCGTATCGAGCTCTCTGCCGCGGACGGGGCCGCCAACCCGTACCTTTGCTTTGCCCTGCTCATCTACGCCGGGGCGGATGGGGTGGAACAGGGGCTCTCCCTGTCAGAAGCCCCCAGCGGGGAGCCGCTGCCGTCCTCTTTGGCGGCGGCCAGGGCCCTTTGCCGGGAGAGCGCCTTCCTCCGGGAGCTCCTCCCGCGGGAGATCCTCCGTGCTTACGCCGGCGTCTAAGGGCGGCGGGGACCAGGGACGCCGGGTGCTGGTGGCCGTTTCAGGGGAGAAGGGCCGGGCTCAGTGGGAGCGCCTCCTGCGGGAGGCGGGGTTCCAAGAGGTGGGCCTTGCCGCCAGCGGCGGCGAGGCCCGGCGGATGCTTCTCTCTGGCGGCTGGGATACCTTGGTGATCCACACGCCCCTGCCCGATGAATTTGGCCGCCAGCTGGCCATGGACGCTTCTCAGGAAGGCCCTGGTGTGCTGCTGGTGGTGAAGAGCGAACTGTGGGAGGAGGCCAGCGCCCAGGTCTCTTCTTTTGGGGTGCTCACCCTGGGCAGGCCCTTCTCCCGGGGAGCGCTGGCCCAGGCCCTGGGGCTTTTGGCGGCTTCTCAGGCGCGGCTGCGGGAATGTCAGCAGGAAAATGCCCGGCTGCGGCAAAAGCTGGAGGAGCTGCGGATTATCTCCCGGGCCAAGTGCCTTTTGGTAGAGTACCTCCATCTCAGTGAAGAGCAGGCCCATAAATACATGGAGCACCAGGCCATGGAAGAGCGGAAGACCCGCCGGGCCGTGGCGGAGGAGGTCCTGCGGGAGTATGGCTGAGGCCGCCCTGCCGGGGGAAAGTTTCCCCACAGGAAGCAAAGTTTGTGGAAAACGAGATAGCAAAACACATCCGAAGGGAAAAAGCCCTCTGCAAGAGGGCTTTTTCCCTGGGCGGACTAGGACTGGGTGAAAGGATGGAAGCGCGCTATGATGGAAGGAAACCTTGGGAAGCTTCACGAGGAGTGCGCCGTGTTCGGCGTCAGCCTGCGGGAAGGCTGGGAGCGGGAAGAGGCCCCGGGCGTCTGCTACAATGGCCTGCTGGCCCTGCAGCACCGGGGCCAGGAGGGGGCGGGCATCGCCTGCGCCCGGGAGAACGCCCTGTACTGCCACAAAGACGTGGGCCTGGTGACAGAGGCGTTCCCGCCCCAGAAGATGGAGAAGCTGCCACCTGCCCGGCAGGCGATCGGCCACACCCGTTACTCCACCACGGGGGGGAATACGGTGAAGAATGTGCAGCCCTTTGTCACAGAGTTCCTCACGGGCCGCATTGCCACGGCCCATAACGGCAATGTGGTCAATGCCAGGGAAATCCGGGAAAAGCTGAAGCCCTTTGGCTTGGACTTCTCCGCCACCAGCGACAGCGAGGTGGTCTCCTCTCTCATCGCCTACCGGGTGATGCGGTGCGGGGACCTGGTCACCGGCGTGAAGGAGGCCTGCAAGCTGCTGCGGGGTGCCTTTTCCCTGGTGGTGCTCTCGGGGGATGGAAAGCTGGCCGCTGTGCGGGACCCCAACGGCTACCGGCCCCTGTGCCTGGGGGAAAACGCCTCCGGCATGGCGGTGGCTTCGGAGAGCTGTGCCCTGGACAGCTGCGGCTTCTCCTTTGTGCGGGATATCCGCCCCGGAGAGGTGGTTCTTATCGAGAATGGGAAGGTCCTGCACAGCGAGCTCTGCCTGCGCTCGCCCCAGCAGAGCCTGTGCGTGTTCGAGTATGTGTACTTCTCCCGGCCGGATTCCGTCATCGACGGCCTCAGTGTCTACGAGGCCCGGCTGAATATGGGACGCATGCTGGCCCGGGAGCACCCGGTGGAGGCGGACGTGGTCTGCGGCGTGCCGGACAGCGGCTTGGAGGCGGCCATGGGCTATTCCCTGGAAAGCGGCATCCCCATGGGCACCGCTTTTGTGAAGAACCGGTACATCGGCCGCAGCTTTATCTTCCCCACCCAGGCCCAGCGGGAGAACGCCGTCACCCTGAAGCTGAATCCCCTGCGGGCCGCGGTGGAGGGGAAGCGGGTGGTGTTGGTGGATGACTCCATCGTCCGGGGCACCACCTGCGCCCGCATCGTGGCCTCCATGCGCCGGGCCGGCGCCAAGGAGGTGCACCTGCGCATCTCCTCCCCGCCCTTCCGCCACACCTGCCATTTCGGCACGGACATCGGCAATGAGGAAAACCTGATTGCCAACTGCCTGACCATCCCGGAGATCCAGGCGCGCACCGGGGTGGACACCCTGGGCTACATCAGTGTGCAGGGCCTTTTAGAGGCCTGCCGCGGCAGCGGGCTGGACCTGTGCACCGGCTGCTTTACCGGCAGCTACGCCACAGAGGTGGAGGGCCCTGCCTGCCAAAAAGAAGCATTGGGCTGCTGAAGACCGCGCCCGCCTTTCTGATCCCCGGAAAGGCGGGCGCTTTTTGCTTTCAGGCGCGGCACAGCCGCCATAGGATGAGCCCAGAAATGGGAAAAGATTTTGAATTTTTTTGTGAAGAGGGTGCATGTTGCCCGTTCCTGTGGTATGATAGAAGCAGCTTTGGCCACCCGTTCCATCCAGGCGGCCCTAGATTGAAACAGAAAGAAGGAATGCGCATGATGAAGCTCCACAAAGAAGGCGTTTATCTGGTGGAGGGCGCCCAGCTGGTGCCCGCTTCCCAGGCCCAGGGGCATCCGCGCCTGAAGGACGTGACTCCCGAGGCGGCCAAGAAGGCCACCATTGCCTACGGCATTTTACAGGCCCACAACCAGAGCGGTGACCCCAATGCCCTGCAAATCCGTTTTGACGCCCTGGCTTCCCACGATATCACCTATGTAGGCATCATCCAGACGGCCCGGGCCTCTGGCATGGAGAAGTTCCCCATGCCCTATGTGCTCACCTGCTGCCACAACTCCCTGTGCGCGGTGGGCGGCACCATCAACGAGGATGACCACATGTTTGGCCTCACCGCCGCCCAGAAGTACGGCGGCATCTATGTGCCCCCCCATGTGGCAGTCATCCACCAGTACATGCGGGAGATGCACGCCGGCTGCGGGAAGATGATCCTGGGCAGCGACAGCCACACCCGCTACGGCGCTTTGGGCACCATGGCCGTGGGCGAGGGCGGCGGCGAGCTGGACAAGCAGATCCTGGGCGACACCTGGGACAGTCCCTATCCGGAAGTGGTGGCCATCTACCTCACCGGCAGGCCCCAGCCCTGGGTTGGCCCTCACGATATCGCCCTGGCCATCTGCCGGGCGGTGTACGCTAACGGCTATGTGAAGAACAAGGTCATGGAGTTCGTGGGCCCCGGCGTGGCCTCTATGGACACGGACTACCGCAATGGCGTGGACGTGATGACTACCGAGACCACCTGCCTTTCCTCCATCTGGCAGACCGACGGCGACACCAAAGCCTGGCTCACGGAGCACGGCCGCGGCAGTGACTACCGGGAGCTGAAGCCCGGGGAGGTGGCCTATTACGACGGCTGCGTGGAGATCGACCTCTCCCAGATCAAGCCCATGATCGCCCTGCCCTTCCACCCCTCCAACGCCTACACCATCGACGAGCTGAAGGAGAACCTCACCGACATCCTGCGGGAGACGGAGAAGGCCGCGGAGAAGGTCAGCCAGGGCCGGGCCCCCTACACCTTGCTGGACAAGGTAAAGGACGGCCAGCTCCAGGTGCAGCAGGGCGTCATCGGAGGCTGCGCCGGCGGAACCTTCACCAGCATTGCCCAGGCGGCCAATGTGCTGCGGGGCAAGTCCATCGGCGCCGGGGAGTTCACCCTGAACGTGTACCCCTCCTCCATCCCCGTGTACATGGAGCTGATGAAGAACGGCGCTCTGGCGGACCTGATGGCCGCCGGCTCCGTGGTGAAGACCGCCTTCTGCGGCCCCTGCTTCGGCGCGGGGGACACCCCCAACCACAACGGCCTGTCCATCCGCCACACCACCCGGAACTTCCCCAACCGGGAGGGCAGCAAGCCCGGCCAGGGACAGATGTCCGCCGTGGCTTTGATGGACGCCCGCTCCATCGCCGCCAGCGCGGCACGGGGCGGCCTGCTCACCAGCGCCGAGGAGTTCGCCGGGGCCTTCGCCGCGCCCCCGGCCTACCACTTTGATCCCGCCCCCTACCAGGCCCGGGTGTACCAGGGCTTTGGCAAGGCCCAGGAGGACGCCCCTCTGTTCTACGGCCCCAACATCAAGGACTGGCCCCAGCGCCCCGCCTTGGAGGAGAACATCCTGCTGAAGGTCTGCTCTAAAATCTTGGACGAGGTCACCACCACCGACGAGCTCATCCCCTCGGGGGAGACCTCCTCCTACCGCTCCAACCCCCTGGGCCTGGCGGAGTTCACCCTGTCCCGCCGGGACCCGGAGTATGTGGGCCGCGCCAAAGAGGTGGATGCCCTGGAGGCCGCCCGGGAGAAGGGAGAGGACGTTCTGAAGCTGGTCCCGGAGCTGGAGGGCGTGTTCGCCGCCATCCGCACCATCCCCGGCCAGGAGCAGGTGGACCCCCAGGCGGTGGAGATCGGCTCTGTGCTCTACGCCAATAAGCCCGGCGACGGCTCCGCCCGGGAACAGGCGGCCAGCTGCCAGCGGGTGCTGGGGGGCCTTGCCAACATCACCCAGGACTACGCCACCAAGCGCTACCGCTCCAACGTGATGAACTGGGGCATGCTGCCATTCCATCTCCAGGGGGAGCCCACCGCCTTTGAGGTGGGGGACTACATCTATGTCCCCGGCATCCGCTCCGCCCTGGACGGCGACCTGTCCCACATCCCGGCCTATGTGCTCAGGGACGGCCGGGCGGTGGAGATCGCCCTCTACTGCAAGGACATGACCGAGAACGAGCGGGCCATCGTCAAGGCCGGGTGCCTGATCAATTTCAACCGGGACCGGAACAAGAATTGATTTTGGGAGGAACATTACAATGGCAAAGCTGTACTATAATTGTCCTGGCGGCGCCTTTGGAGACTGCATGCCCTTTGGGAAGGACGGCGTCTTCTATCTCTATTACTTAAAGGATAACCGGAAGCCCCAGGACCAAAAGGACCCATTTGTGTGGGATTTGGTGACCACTCCAGACTTTGTGCATTACACAGAGCAGGGCACGGCCATTGCTGGCAGCGGTCCCAACGACCAAGATCAGGACATCATCTCTGGAAGTGTGATGGAGGGGATGGGGCAGTACCATGCCTTTTACACAGGGGCCAATCTGTCTTTCTCAGCCAAGGGCCTGCCCAGCCAGGTACAGATGCACGCCACCAGCGATGACCTGATTCACTGGACAAAAGACCACAGCCTTCACCTTCCGCCTCAGCCAGGATATGACATCAGCGACTGGCGTGACCCCTTTGTGATTTGGGATCCGGAAGAGGAGCAGTACCTGATGCTCTTCGGCGGCCGCAAGGCGGGCCCCAAGACCCAGCAGACCGGCCGCACGGTGCAGTTCGCCTCTAAGGACCTGGAGCACTGGGAGTTCCGAGGGGATTTCTGGGCCCCCGGCCTTTATACCATGCACGAGATGCCCGACCTGTTCTACATGGACGGCTGGTGGTACCACATCATCACGGAATACAGCCACCGCAGCAAGATGATCTACCGCATGAGCCGCACGATGCACGGCCCCTGGCTCGCCCCCAAGGACGACGCCTTCGACGGCCGGGCCTATTACGCGGGCCGCACCTTTGCCATGGACGGCAAGCGCTATCTCCTGGGCTGGGTGCCCACCAAAGTGGGGGACAGCGACAAGGGGGCCTTCCAGTGGGCGGGCACCTTTGTGCCCCACCAGCTCTACCAGCGGGAGGACGGCACCTTGGGCTGCGCCATGCCGGACACTGTCCGGGCCGCCTTCGTGGAAGGGGAGAACCTGGACGATGTGACGCTGGCCGCCGCCCCTGCCCGCCAGGAGAAGGTCCTGCGGGAGGACGGCGGGGACTTCTTCAAGCTGGAGCTGGACGTGAGCTTCCAGGAGGGGACGTCCACCTTCGGTCTGCGGTTTTACGGAAACCAGGAGACCGGGGAGAGCTACCAGTACCTGTTCCATGTGGGGGAAAACCGGGTGGTCTTTGAGAAGAGCCCCAACTGGCCCTGGCCGGATGAGCAGAACATCGGCCAGGAGCGGCCCATCCACTTGGAGCCCGGAAAGACCTACCATGTGGACCTGATCGTGGACGGCACCATCGCCACCCTGTATGTGGACGGCGTGGCCCTGAACGCCCGGGCCTACCGGAAGTTCGGCACGGCGGTCAGCGCCTTTGCCACGGACGGGACCGTGGAGCTGAAAAACGGCACGTTTTCTCAAAGTTTGCGATAATTTTTGCCTATAAACGGGAGGATTGTAAAAATGGCACGACTGTACTACCAGAGCCCCGACGCGGTGTGCGGGGACTTCATGCCCTTTGGCGAAGACGGCACTTTTTACCTGTTTTACCTGCGGGACCCCCGGGTGGGCGGCCGTTCCATGGGCAAGCCCTTCGGCTGGGACCTGCTGAAGACCAAGGACTTTGTCCACTATGAGAATTTGGGCAACGCCATCCCCCACGGCACGGATGAGGAGCAGGACCAGTATGTCTTTTCTGGAAGCGTTATCAAGGCCTTGGGCCAGTACCACGCTTTCTACACCGGCAACAACATGCTGTTCCCCCAGCAGGGCAAGCCCGGCCAGGTGCAGATGCACGCCACCAGCGACGACCTGCTCCACTGGACCAAGACCGATGAGGACTTGGATTTAATGGCCCAGCCCGGCTACGACCCCGATGACTGGCGGGACCCCTTCCTGCTGTGGGATGAGGAGCGCCAGGAGTACCGGATGTTCCTGGGCGCCCGGAAGGCGGGCCCCAAGACCCAGCAGACCGGCCGCACTGTGTGGTACACCTCCAAGGACCTGAAGACCTGGGAGTTCCAGGGGGACTTCTGGGCCCCGGACCTGTACACCATGCACGAGATGCCCGACGTGTTCTACATGGACGGCTGGTGGTATCACATTATCACCGAGTACAGCCACCGCAGCAAGATGGTCTACCGCATGAGCAAGAGCCTCCAGGGCCCCTGGCTCACCCCCAAGGATGACGCTTTCGACGGCCGGGCCTATTACGCGGCCCGCACCTTTGCCATGGACGGCAAGCATTACCTCTTCGGCTGGGTGCCCACCAAAGAGGGTGACACGGACAAGGGCCTGTTCCAGTGGGGCGGCGCCTGCGTGCCCCACCAGCTCTACCAGCGGGAGGACGGCACCTTGGGCTGCGCCATGCCGGACACTGTCCGGGCCGCCTTCGTGGAAGGGGAGAACCTGGAAGATGTGACGCTGGCCGCTGCCCCTGCCCGCCAGGAGAAGGTCCTGCGGGAGGACGGCGGGGACTTCTTCAAGCTGGAGCTGGACGTGAGCTTCCAGGAGGGGACGTCCACCTTCGGCCTGCGGTTCTACGGAAACCAGGAGACCGGGGAGAGCTACCAGTACCTGTTCCATGTGGGGGAAAACCGGGTGGTCTTCGAGAAGAGCCCCAACTGGCCCTGGCCGGATGAGCAGAACATCGGCCAGGAGCGGCCCATCCATTTGGAGCCCGGAAAGACCTACCATGTGGACCTGATCGTGGACGGCACCATCGCCACCCTGTATGTGGACGGCGTGGCCCTGAACGCCCGGGCCTACCGGAAGTTCGGCACGGCGGTCAGCGCCTTTGCCACGGACGGGACCGTGGAGCTGAAAAACATCACCCTTTCCCGGGATCTGAAGTAAAAATAGCACATCTCTGTATCGCGAAGGGTCCGGCCCCGCAGAAGGTATGACTGCGGAGCCGGGCCTTTTTTTGAAACATTTCCCGAAAGCGGTTTTTCTTAACGCAGTAGATGAATAGTCTCTCTTTCTGGAGGAAGGGATTTTTTCAGAAGGAGCCGTAAAACACAATCCCAATGGAAGAAGGGGCCCTTGCAGGCTTGCATACCTGCGGGGGCCTTCGCTTTTTGAGGGAAGATGCCGCAAAAACACAGGAAAACAGCGATATTGTATGCGTTAACGGTATTTAGGCAAAACGCTCAGAATGTCAGATTTTTTGCACGACATAAGTAACGAATTTTATATCGTTTTTTTTTTTTTTGCTAAAATGACGAAGAATTGAAAAACGAATCCGTCAAAAGGGCAAAACTGTACACTTTGCCCAGCTGTTCCGCCCTGTTGGAGCAGAGGGATGGGAATGCTTTGGTGTAAAGCCTTTTGGCTTCACATAATCTATACCCTTGGGAGGATGAAACCTATGAAACGAAAGATCGCGGCGGCGTTGCTCGCCATGGCCATGCTGGTTTCCACCACTGCCTGCAGCAGCGGCGGTTCCAGCAGCAGCTCGGCGGCGCCGGAGAGCTCCGCGCCCGCGGAGACTAGCAGCGCGGCAGAGGAGAGCGCGACCTCGGAAGCGGGCGGGGAGAGCAGCGCGGCCGGAGAGGCTGCCACAGACTCCACCCTTACCTACGATGGGGAAGAGGTGACCATCACCTATTGGCACACCCACAGTGACCAAGAGGCAGAGGTGCTGACCGAGCAGATCATCCCCGAGTTCGAGAAGCAGTTCCCCAACATCCATGTGGACGCGGTGGTCATGCCCTATGACAGCGTCAAGCAGCAGATGATCCAGGGCGTGGCCAGCGGCACCGGCCCGGACCTGATGCGTATGGACATCATCTGGACCACCGAGTTCGCCGAGCTGGGCGCCCTGGTGGCGGTGGATGACCTTCCCGGCTTTGCCGAGATGAAGGACACCCTGTTTGAGGGGCCCCTGAGCACCAACTATTACGAGGGCAAGTACTACGGCCTGCCCCTGAACACCAACTGCCTCAGCGGCGTGTGGAGCAAGACCCTGCTGGAGCAGCTGGGCCTGGAGGAGATCCCCTCCACCTATGACGAGATGCTGGAGCTGAAGGACCAGCTGGGCGAGGGCCAGTACCTCATGTCCACGGAAGATGTGAACACCTGGTCCATCGCGCCCCTGTTCTACTCCCTGGGCGGCACCTACACCAACGAGGACTACACCCAGGCCAGCGGCTACCTGAACAGCGAGGAGAGCGTGAAGGCGCTGGAGACCCTGGTGCAGTGGTACGATGAAGGCGTGCTGGGGCCGGCCACCATGGCTGGCAAACCCGATGTGGCCAACGGCGCCTTCAACGGCGAGTATCTGCTCACCTTCCAGGGCCCCTGGTTCTACACCAACAACAAGGAAGAGGACATCGCCAAGGTGCAGTCCGGGCTGCTGCCCGCTGGCGAGGCCGGCTCCCTGTCCGTTGTGGGCGGCGAGAACCTGTGCCTGTTCAGCAGCGGCACCAAGCAGGAAGCCGCGTGGGTGTTTGCCCGCTTCCTGATGGGCGAGTTCGCCCAGAAGGCCCAGGCCCTGGGCGGCGGCCACCTGGTCCCCACCGTAAAGGAATACGCCAACTCTGAGGAAGTTATGGCAGTGGAGAATATGGATGTCTATGTAGAGCAGCTGGAGAATGCCGTTTCCAGAACGCCCCATCCCAATTGGGAGAAGATGTCTGACCAGCTGAACAAGCTGTTCCAGAGCTGCCTGCGCCATGAGGACGAGCCCAAGGCCGCCCTGGACAAGCTGGCCCCGGAAATTGACGCCCTGCTGGCTGAGACGGAATAAGCCAGTCTGAAAGAATGCAAAGAGGCCGCGGCTGGAAAGCCCCCAGCTTTCCAGCCGCCCTTATTTTCAGATGAGATGGGAGGAAGAAGCAAGTGAAAAAAGACGCACTGGCGGTGCGCTTCCGCAAGGGTCTGCGCCAATGGGCAGCAGTGCTGCCGTTTATCACGGTGGGCCTGGTTCTGTTTGTGACCTTTGTGCTCTATCCGCAGATCAAAAACATCTATATCGCTTTTACAGATTACAGCATCATGCCCGGAGCGGAGACGCCCTTTGTGGGGTTTGCCAATTTCCAGCGGGCCTTCGAGGGCATGTTTGAAAGGGGCACTGACGCCTATTATTTCTGGATCTCATTCCGCAACAACATTCTGGCGGTGCTGATCACTGTGCCGGGACAGCTGGTTTTGGGCCTGTTGGTTGCTGTGATGATCCACAACCTGAAGTTTGGCAAGAACATCTATAAGAGCATGTTCTATATCGCGGTCATCTGCGACTGGGTTGTGGTGGCAAACATTTTCGATTATATCTTCCAGCCCGATGACGGCAGCCTGGTCAACTACATCCTGCTGCAGCTGCACATCATCAAGGAACCCATTGCCTGGCTGCAAGAGACCTGGACCGGCAACTTTGTCATCTGGGTGTTCAGCATTTGGAAGGGCTTTGGCTGGGTTATGATTATCTATACCGCGGCATTGCAGGGCATTTCCAACGACCTGTATGAGGCGGCCACCATCGACGGCGCCAACACGGTGGAGAAGTTCTTCTATGTAACCCTGCCCAGCATTAAGGGCACCACTTTCTACCTGCTGATCAACTTGATCAACGGCGCCATGAACATCTTCACACAGGTGTTCCTGCTGACAAAGGGCGACCCTGTGGGCACCACGGATGTAATGATGAACTATATCTATACCCGGGCTTTCAACTATTTCGAGTTCAGCTACGCGGCGGCCTGCGGCCTGATGATGGGCGTCTTTGTCTTCGCCACATCCATGTTCCTCAAGCGCTATCTGCGCTATGGGCAGGATACCTGAGAGGGGGCGCAGTGATGAAACGGAAAAAGACAGCGGCCCAAGTGGCCCTTCATGCGGTGCTTATCTTTTTGGCGGTGGTCTGCCTGACCCCCTTCTTATCCATGATTTCCTCTTCCTTCATGGATATCCGGGGCGTGCTGCCGGACATCCCGGTGATCCTTCCGCAGCCCCCTCTTTACACAGAGAACTATGTGGAAGTGTGGACGCGCAATAACTTTTCCCGCTACTTTGTGAACACCGCTTTTCTTTCAGTAAGCGGCATGATCATCAACGTGGTGGTTTCCATCACCATGGCCTACAGCTTTTCCCGGTTTAAGTTCCCGGGAAGGGAGGTCATCTTCAACATCTTCCTGCTGACCATGATGATCCCCACACAGCTGGCTTTGATCTCACAGTACACAGTGCTCAACAGCCTGCACATGATTGACAACTATGGCGGTGTGCTTTTGCTGTGGGGCGGCACCTGCGTGGCGGGGAACACCTTCTTTTACAGGGGCTTCTTCGAGAGCGTTCCCAAGGAACTGGAGGAATCCATGTTCCTGGATGGGGCCTCCCGCCTGGGGGTGCTGCTGCACTGCATCATCCCCCTGACCAAGCCCGCCATTGCCACCTCTGCCATTTTTGCCTTTAACGGCTATTGGGGTAATCTGTTTGATATTCTGACCTTTATCAAGACAGAGGAAAAGCGCACCCTTTCTGTGGCGTTGCAGCTGTTCCGGGGCCAGCACACCACCGAGTATGGCCTGATGTTTGCGGCGTCCGTCATTGTGATTGTGCCCGTCATCGTAATCTTCATCATCTTCCAGAAGCAGTTCATGCAGCAGGGCCTGGTAGAAGGCGCTGTAAAGGGATGAGAAAAGTAAAAGAAATAACACTAAAAAAGTAAAAATGTTTCTAGGATTTTTGAGCGGGCCTGATAAAATTGGGACTAGCTCAAAACTGACAGGAAAGGAGAGAAAACAATGGCAATTCGAGTGACAGTGTGGAACGAGTACCTGCACGAGGTGCAGTTCCCAGAAGTGGCAGAGGTGTACCCTAAGGGCATCCACGGGTGCATCGCGGACTTTTTGAAGGACGCGGGCATGGAGGTGCGCACCGCCACCCTGAAGGAGCCGGAACACGGCCTGACCCAGGAAGTGCTGGACAACACCGATGTGCTGATCTGGTGGGGGCACATGGCCCATCATCAGGTGGCGGACGAGATCGTGGACCGGGTGCACAAGCGCATCCAGGA
This sequence comes from Acutalibacter sp. LFL-21, assembly GCF_025630755.1. Classification (NCBI taxonomy): domain Bacteria; kingdom Bacillati; phylum Bacillota; class Clostridia; order Eubacteriales; family Acutalibacteraceae; genus Acutalibacter; species Acutalibacter sp. LFL-21. The sequence continues at coordinate 159,558 of NZ_JAOTNT010000005.1, forward strand.
GGGCATGGGCCTGATTGTGCTGCACTCCGGGCACGCTAGCAAGATCTTCCAGAAGATCTGCGGCACCAATTCCGGCATGCTGAAATGGCGGGAAGACGGGGAGAAGGAGATCCTGTGGGTGGTGGACCCCAGCCATCCCATCGCGGACGGCCTGGACGAGAAGATCATCATTCCTCACGAGGAGATGTACGGCGAGCACTTCAACATCCCCCAGCCGGATGAGCTGGTGTTCATCAGCTGGTTCGAGGGCGGCGAGGTGTTCCGCAGCGGGTGCTGCTACCATCGGGGCAAGGGGAAGATCTTCTACTTCCGTCCCGGCCACGAGGTGTTCCCCATCTACCACCAGCCGGAGATCCAGCATGTGATCATCAACGCGGTGAAGTGGGCTGCGCCGGTTCAGTTCCCCAACACCACCTATGGAAATCCTGCGCCCGTGGTGCCGATCACTACGCAGGTACAGGGGATTACCGGGAATCCGGGACTGCATCAGCCCAAGTGAGGGGCCGCGCAGAGAACAGAGGGAGGACCCGCGGGCTTTGACCAAGGCATCGGTGGGAAACCCAGACAAGTTTGTTGTATTGAATTTTCGCAAAGGAGCGAAGCGTTATGACTGAAAAAGTGATTCGAGTGGGCTCGGTGGGCCTGGGCGGCATCTGGACCGGCGTTCACGAGCCCGGCATCCGCAGAAGCCCCAATTTGGAACTGGTGGCTATCTGCGATATCGACGAGGAAAAGCTGCAGGCGGCAGGGGAGAAGTACGGTATCCCCCCGGAGCGCCGGTTTGTGGATTATCACGACCTGATCAGCTGCCCCGATGTGGAGGCGGTGGATATCTGCACCTCCAACGACGCCCACTTTGAGATCGCCATGGCGGCGGTGGAGGCGGGCAAGCCCTACGACCTGGAGAAACCCATCACCATGACGGCGGAACAGGCGGACACCCTGGCCAAGGCCACGGAGGAGAAGGGATTGAAAAATATGGTGTGCTTCTCCTACCGCTTTAAGGCGGCAGCCCGGTACGCCAGGGACCTGATCGCCCAGGGGAAGATCGGCCATGTCTACCATGTGGACATGCAGTACTTCCAGGCTTGGGGCCTACCCCGGGATAACTGCCCGCTGGCTTGGCGCTTTGTGAAGAGCCGCACAGGCTCTGGCGCTTTGGGCGACCTGGGCTGCCACGCCCTGGACCTGGTGCGGTTCGTCACCGGGAAGGAGTACACCCGGGTGGTGGGCCACACTGGCACCTATGTCACAGAGCGCCCCCTGGAGAAGGGCGAGGGCACGGGCAAGGTGGATGTGGACGATTTCTGCAACTACATGGCCGATATGGAGGACGGCATCTCCGCCAGCTTCCAGATCACCCGCTTTGGCTTTGGCCGGGGCAACTACCAGCGCATGGAAATCTACGGCAGCGAGGGCGCCATTGTGTACAGCCTGGACGCCCAGGGCTCCGGCGTGGACGAGATTGAAGTCTGCTCCGGCGACATCAACGCCGATGCCCATGTGTTCAGCAAGCTGCCCATTCCGGAGAGATATTATGTAGACCAGATGCAGTCCTTTGCCGACATCCTCAACGGCGTGGGCGACGGTTTGGCCGCCACCATTCAGGATGGCCAGGCGAACCAGCATGTGGTGGACGCCATCTTGGAGTCTGCGGAAAAAGGCCAGTGGCTGGACATTTTGCCGGTACAGTAACAATTGATTCTATCAAAATATGATATGCAAAAGGCTGCCTCTCCTCTGCCGGGTGGGGCAGCTTTTTGCGCTTTTTTCTCTATAAAAGCACAGGGCGCTTTCTATGAAAGATAGGTGGAATCTTTATTTCTTTTAGGGAAAATCCAAGCGGGCTTTCCGGGATATAGGAAAGTCAGATAAACAATATATGAATTGTAAGAGATTTTATAAATAATTTTGGACGTGTTTGATAAAATGGATTCAAACTGAAAAGTACGGTAAAATAGAGCCGAAAGGAGAGAAAACAATGGCAATTCGAGTGACAGTGTGGAACGAGTACCTGCACGAGGTGCAGTTCCCGGAAGTGGCAGAGGTGTACCCCAAGGGCATCCACGGGTGCATCGCGGACTTTTTGAAGGACGCGGGCATGGAGGTGCGCACCGCCACCCTGAAGGAGCCGGAACACGGCCTGACCCAGGAAGTGCTGGACAACACCGACGTGCTGATCTGGTGGGGGCACATGGCCCATCATCAGGTGGCGGACGAGATCGTGGACCGGGTGCACAAGCGCATCCAGGAGGGCATGGGCCTGATCGTGCTCCACTCCGGGCACGCCTCTAAGATTTTCCAGCGGATCTGCGGCACCAATTCCGGCATGCTGAAATGGCGGGAAGACGGGGAGAAGGAGATCCTGTGGGTGGTGGACCCCAGCCATCCCATCGCGGACGGCCTGGATGAGAAGATCATCATTCCCCACGAGGAGATGTACGGCGAGCACTTCAACATCCCCCAGCCGGATGAGCTGGTGTTCATCAGCTGGTTCGAGGGCGGCGAGGTGTTCCGCAGCGGGTGCTGCTACCACCGTGGCAAGGGGAAGATCTTCTACTTCCGCCCCGGCCACGAGGTGTTCCCCATCTACCATCAGCCGGAGATCCAGCATGTGATCATCAACGCGGTGAAGTGGGCCGCGCCGGTCCAGTTCCCGCAGGAACATTATGGAAACCTGCCTCCTGTGGTGGAGGTTCACGGGAAGCTGGAGCACAGCATCGCAGGACTGCATGAAAAAAAGGACTGATAAGGCCAGGGGCTGGAGATGGGTTCTCCAGTCCCTCCTAACAAGGAGGAGTATTGTATGAACTACAAAACGTTAGGCAAAAGCGGAGTGGAAGTATCGGAGCTGATCCTGGGGTGCTGGGCCATGGGAGGGGACTACTTTGGCGCCACGGAGGACGAGAGCTCCCTGGAAGCGCTGCAGGTGTCCTATGAGAACGGTGTCAACACCTTTGACACGGCGGAGATCTACGGCAGCGGGCGCTCCGAGCGGGTGGTGGGAGAAGCCGCCCGGCGGATCGGCCGGGACAAGGTGAAGATCATCTCCAAGGTGTTCAAGCCCTCCATGGCCCACGACAAGATGGTGAAGGCCTGCGAGGACAGCCTGTCCCGCCTGGGGACGGACTATCTGGACGTGTACTTTCTGCACTACCCCATCCCGGAGGAGGAAGTGAGCATCCAGGAGCGGATGGAGACCATGACGGAGCTGAAGAAAGCGGGGAAGATCCGCGCCATTGGGCTTTCCAACTTCTCCCTGGAGGAGATGAAGGCGGCCATGGAGTACGGGCAGGTGGACGTGATCCAGCCCTGCTACAGCCTGCTGTGGCGGTACGACGAGGAGCTATTGAAATTCAGCCGTGAAAACGATATCGCGGTCATCCCCTACAGCACCCTGGCCCAGGGGCTGCTGACCGGGAAGTACAAGAAGGGAGCCACCTTCACGGACGGGCGCAGCCGTGCCGCGCTGTTCCAGCCGGAGAACTACGACCGCGCCCTGGAGGTGACGGAGGTGCTGGCAAAGGCCAGCGCCAAGTACGGGAAGACGCCGGCCCAGGGAGCCATCGCCTGGCTGCTGCAGACGCCCGGTGTGACGGCGCCCATCGTGGGCGCGAAAAACGGGAAGCAGGCGGCGGAGAATATCCAGGCCTCTGGGTGGCAGTTCTCAGAGGAGGACTACGAGGCCATTGACCGGGCCAGCCGGGAGTTCACAGAGGGCCTGCCCCATTACACCCTGTTCTTCAACACCAACACAGCGGACTGAGAGAAAGGAGTCGTTTGAGATGCCATTGGTAAAGGTCAACGACCTGCTGCGGCACGCCACGGAGAACCACTACGGCGTGGCGGCGGTGAACGTGTGCAACTATGAGACCATCAAGTGGGTGGCGGAGGCTGCGGGCCGGGAGCGGATTCCCGTAATCATCCAGTTCTACCCGGGGTTTGAGAAGTACATCGCCTTAAAGCATGTGGCGGCCATCGCCAAGGAGTTCGCGGAGAAGTCAGAGGTGCCCATCGGGGTGCACCTGGACCACTCGGCGGGGTACGGCATCGCTGTGGGGGGCGTGCGGGACGGGTTCCCCTCGGTGATGGTGGACGGTTCGGCCCTGCCCTATGAGGAGAACGTGGCGCTGACCGCGGCAGTGGTGCAGGCGGCCGGCGTGTTCAACGTGGATGTGGAGGCGGAGCTGGGCCATGTGGGGTCCGGGGCAAATGTGGACGACATTGTCAACGCGGACCACTACACCAACGTGGAGCAGGCGGTGGAGTTTGTGGAGCGGACCGGGTGCGGGTCCCTGGCGGTGGCGGTGGGCAACGCCCACGGGGCCTACGTCCAGACGCCCAACCTGGACTTTGAGCGGATCGCCGCGCTGCGGAAAGCGCTGCCCATCCCGCTGGTGCTCCACGGGTGCTCGGACATCCCCCACGAGCAGCTGCAGGAGAGCGTGCGGCTGGGGATGAGCAAGTTCAACATCGCCACGGAGTACTTCCGGGCCTGCTACGCCAGCGTGGAGAAGCAGGTGGCCGCGGGAGAGGCCAAGGGGAACCTGTTCGGCCTGATGAACGCGGCGGCGGAGGACGTCATCGAGTTTGTGCGGGGGAAGATGCGGCTTTTAAACCCCAACAAGTTTTCATTTTAAGGGAAGGCCCACAGGGGACCTTTAGGAGGAATTGTTTTGAAACGGTTTGAAGTGGCAGGGTACGACATGCCCTGCGTGGACCTGGCGGTGAACGTGGACGTGTTCCCCAAGCCCAACGGGGGCACAGGGGTGCGGGCCATGAGCTGGCAGGGCGGCGGGAAGGTGGCCTCCGGGATGGTGGCCTGCGCCCGCCTGGGAGCCAAGTGCGCCATGATGGGCGCGGTGGGCAGCGACGACTACGGGCAGTTCTGCATCCGGGACTTTGAGCGCCACGGCATCGACGTCAGCGGGATGAAGGTGCGGGAGGGGGAGACCACCTCCCTGTCCATCGTGCTCAGCGACCGGGAGACCGACGGCAGGAGCATCGTGTACCGGCGGGGCACGGCCCAGCCGCCCAGCTTCGCGGAGCTGGACGAGGGCATTTTGGAGGACTGCCAGTGGTTTTTCGTGGCCCACATGACGGCGGCCTCGGTGGAGGCCATGCACCACGCCAAGGCGGCGGGGGCCAAGGTCATTGTGGACGCGGACAGCTTCTCCTCGGAGATGATGGACAACATCCAGAACATCGACGTGTTCATCGGGTCGGAGTTTTTCTACAATGCCCTGTTCCGGGACAAGGACTACGAGAAGAACTGCAGGGCCCTGTGTGAGAGAGGGCCTTCCATCGTGGTGTTCACCCTGGGGGCCAAGGGGTGCGTGGGCTACAGCCCGGAGGAGGGGTACTTTGAGATACCCTCCTTCGACGTGCCGGTGGCGGACACCGTGGGCGCCGGGGACGTGTTCCACGGGGCCTATGTGGTGGGGCTGCTGCGGGGGCTGTCCCCAAAAGAGGCGGCTAGGCTTGCCACGGGGGTGTCCTGCATCAAATGCACCCGCATCGGGGGCCGGGCGGGCATCCCGGACTGGGACACCGTGCAGAAGTACTTGCAGACCGGCGAGATCGACTACACAGAGATCGACCAGCGTGTGGAATTTTACGGGAGGAAATTGCAGCTATGAGAAAACAGCACATCGTGTTGGGCGTGGCGCCCACCAAGCGGAGCTTTTTGAGCATGGAGGAGGCCAAGCGCCAGAAGGACAAGTTCATGGGGGTGATCCGGCAGATCCACCCGGACGTGGTGGAGATTGTGGACATCGACGATTTGTGCGAGAACGGCATCCTGTACGAGACGGAGAAGATCCCCCAGGTGGTGGAGAAGTTCAAGAAGGCGGGGATCGACGCCCTGTTCACGCCCCACTGCGACTTTGGCGAGGAGCAGTGCGCGGCGGGGGTGGCGGCGGCCCTGAAGGTGCCCACCCTGATGTGGGGCGCCCGGGACGAGCGGCCCAACACGGACGAGAGCCGGGGCCGGGACACCCAGTGCGGCATGTTTGCCTGCACCAAGGTGATGAAGCGGTTCGGGGTGCAGTACAGCTACATCTGGAACTGCGAGACGGAGAGCGAGGACTTCAAGCGGGGCTTTGACCGGTTCATCCGGGTGGCGGCCGTGGTGAAGACGGTGAAGAACCTGCGCATCGCCAAGTTCGGGGCCCGGCCCGTGCCCTTTATGAGCGTGATGGCCAACGAAGGGGATTTGGCCACCAAGTTCGGCATCACGGTGGTGCCCGTGTCCCCCACGGCCATCGCCGCCCGCATGGACGAGCTGATCCAGGGCAAGGATGAGCGCCTGGCGGAGTACCTGGCGGACGTGAAGGGCCGGATGGACACCTCCTCCATGGAGGAGGACAAGGTCACCCGGGCCGCGGCGGCCAAGCTGGCGGTGCAGGACCTGATGGAGAAGAACCACTGCACGGCCGGCGCCATGGAGTGCTGGAGCGCGGTGCCCATTCTGGGGGTGCCCATCTGCATGACGTTGGGGGAGATGGCCGACGAGGGCATGCCCATCTCCTGCGAGACGGACATCAACGGGGCGGTGACCCTGGCCATGCTCCAGGCGGTAACCCTGGGCAAGGAGTCCAGCTTCCTGGCGGACCTGACCATCCGCCACCCCCAGAACGACAACGCCGAGCTGCTGTGGCACTGCGGGCCCTTCCCCTACTCTCTGAAGGACTCTGGCTGCCAGGCCCGGCTGGTGGGCGGCCAGGAGCGCTTTGAGCTGAAGAAGGGGGACATCACCGTGTGCCGGTTCGATGACTGTGATGGGAAGTACTACCTGTTCGGCGGCGAGGGCCGGGCGGTGGACGGACCCCAGACCAACGGCACTTATGTCTGGTTTGAGACGGACAACTGGAAGCGCTGGGAAGAGAAGCTGATGTTTGGGCCCTACATCCACCATGTGGGCGGCATTTACGGCAACTACAAGCCCGTCCTGCGGGAGGCCGCACGCTATCTCGGCCTCATCTTCGATGACGCCGACGAGCAGGGCGTTTACAGTTTGTGAGGGAGGGACGTGTTATGAGAGAGATACATCCCCAGGCCTTGGACCGGGAGGCGTTCCGGCTCTACGGCGACTTTATGGACCTGCTGCGTGTGCCCCAGATCGAGAGGCGGGAGGGGGACAACATCTTTGCCCCGGACCTTTTGAAGCTCCATTTGGACGGGCGGATGCCCGCCTCCGTGTGCGTGGCGCGGGTCTCGGAATGTGAGAGGGTCATCTCCGCCCTGGAGTACCACCAGTTCACCTGCGAGGGCATCCTGCCCCTGGATGGGGACATTGATATCTTTGTGGGGCCCTCCAGCTTCCGGGTGGACCCGGAGACGGTGGTGGCCTTCCGGGTGCCCAAGGGCACTTTTGTCCGCCTCAACCCTGGCGTGCTCCACGGCCGCCAGTTCGTGGTGGACTCCCCAGAGGTCAACGTCCTCATCCTCCTCCCTGAGCGCACCTTCGGCAACGACTGCGCCTTCTTCCCCTTGAAGGGCGAGGAGCAGATCCGCATTACTCTGTGAGGAGGGCAACCATGAATCTTCAGGCCATCCAACACATCCCGGTGAGCAATTACGCGTTCCCTGTCTCAGAGAAGGAGTTCAAGGTCCGCCTGCGGGCTGCCAAGGGCGACCTGGACCGGGCGCGCCTGGTCATTGGCAACAAGTACCTGTGGCATACCCGGAAGGAGTTCCCCATGGAGGTGGCTGGCTCCGACGGGCTGTTCGATTACTACGAGTGCGTGTACCAAGTGGAAGACCCCCGCATCGCCTATTATTTCATTTTGGACAAAGGGGATGAGGAGTGGTTTTACGGGGACAACGGCCTGGTGCAGCCTGGCACCACCAACATTGAGGAGGACGAGGCGGCCGCTTTTGTCAACTTCCAGTTTCCCTTTGTCAATTCGATTGATGTTCACAAGGCACCCTCCTGGGTGAACAGCGCGGTGTTTTACCAGATCTTCCCAGAGCGCTTCTGCAACGGAAAACCGGAGCTCTCCCCCCAAGGGGCCGTTCCCTGGGGGAGCAAGCCGGACCGGGTCAACTTTATGGGGGGAGACCTGCCCGGCATCACCGAGAAGCTGCCTTACCTGGAGGAGTTGGGCGTCAATGCCCTGTACCTCACCCCCATCTTTGAGGCCCAGTCCAACCACAAATATGACACCATCGACTACACCCGCCTGGACCCCCACTTTGGTGAGGAGTCCGACCTGGTGGAGCTGATCAATCAGGCGCACAAGCGGGGCATCCGCATCATTTTGGACGGGGTGTTCAACCACTGCGGCGGCGGGTTCCGCCAGTTCCAGGATGTGGTGGAGCACGGGGAGCAGTCCCCCTTTAAGGACTGGTTCTACATCCGGGAGTTCCCCGTCTCCTTCGACCCCATCAACTTCTACGCCTTCGGCACCACCCCCTATGTGCCCAGCCCCTGGGCTGCGAGGGATATCCCTGTGGAGAGGCTGAAGCGGATGTGCATGCCCAAGCTGAACACGGAAAATCCCCAAGTGAAGGAATACCTGCTGGGGGCCGTGGCCAAGTGGACCCGCATGGGCATCGACGGCTGGCGGCTGGATGTGGCCACCGAGGTGGACTCCCACTTCTGGCGGGAGTTCCGCCAGACAGTGCATGCCATCAATCCGGACGCAGTTATCATTGGAGAGTTCTGGCGCAACGCGGAGGCCTGGCTGCAGGGGGATCAGTTCGACGGGGTGATGAATTACGGAATGCAGCGCCCGGCGGTGCTGTACTTTGCCAAAAGCGCCATTTCCCCGCAGCAGTTCCAAGGGCTGCTGACCGAGAACCTGATGCGCTACACCGACGCTGCCAACGCCTCTATGCTCAACCTGCTGGACAGCCATGACACCGCCCGCTTTGTGACCGTGTGCGGCGGCGATACGGCCCGGCTGAAAAACGCAGCGTCGTTCCTGTTCACCTTCGTGGGCATGCCCTGCACCTATTATGGGACAGAGATAGGCATGACCGGGGAGAACGACCCGGACTGCCGCAAGGCCTTTGACTGGGAGGAGTCCCATTGGGACAAAGACCTGCGGTGCCACTATCAAAAGCTGATGGCGTTGCGGAAGACCCGCAGGGCGCTGCAAGAGGGCTCGGTGCGGTTCTGCTCCCAAGGGGATGTGTTCCTCATGGAGCGCCGCAAAGACGGCGAGCGCCTGGTCACTGCCATCAACAACACCGGCGCCCCCCAAGCTTGCACGCTGTGCGCCAAGGGGGCAAAGGACCTGCTGGGCGGCGGCTCCTATAAGGGAGAGGGAGAGGCCCTTTCCCTGAAAGTGCCCCCCTTCACTTCCATGATCTTGGAACTGGAGTGAATTCCGGCTATCATAAAGGAGTTGTAGTATTGTGGAGAAAAAGATAAACCGAATTGGCTCGGTGGGCCTGGGTTCCATTTGGAACGGCGTCCATGCTCCCGGCATTCAGCGCAGCCCCAACTTGGAGCTGGTGGCCATCTGTGACATCGACGAGGAAAAGCTGCAGGCGGCAGGGGAGAAGTACGGCATCCCCCCGGAGCGGCGCTTCACCGATTATCATGACCTGATCAGCTGCCCCGATGTAGAGGCGGTGGATATCTGCACCTCCAACGACGCCCACTTTGAGATCGCCATGGCGGCGGTGGAGGCGGGCAAGCCCTACGACCTGGAGAAACCCATCACCATGACGGCGGAACAGGCGGACACCCTGGCCAAGGCCACGGAGGAGAAGGGATTGAAAAATATGGTGTGCTTCTCCTACCGCTTTAAGGCGGCGGCCCGGTACGCCAGGGACTTGATCGCCCAGGGGAAGATCGGCCGTGTCTACCATGTGGACATGCAGTACTTCCAGGCCTGGGGCCTGCCCCGGGTGGACTGTCCCCTGGTGTGGCGCTTTGTGAAGAGCCGTACAGGCTCCGGCGCTTTGGGCGACCTGGGCTGCCATGCCCTGGACCTGGTGCGGTTCGTCACCGGGAAGGAGTACACCCGGGTGGTGGGCCACACCGGCACCTATGTCCATGAGCGGAAGCTCCTTCCCAAGGATGGGAAGGGCACGGGCAAGGTGGATGTGGACGATTTCTGCAACTACATGGCCGATATGGAGGACGGCATCTCCGCCAGCTTCCAGATCACCCGCTTTGGCTTTGGCCGGGGCAACTACCAGCGCATGGAAATCTACGGCAGCGAGGGCGCCATCGTGTACAGCCTGGACGCCCAGGGCTCCGGCGTGGACGAGATCGAAGTCTGCTCCGGCGACATCAACGCCGATGCCCATGTGTTCAGCAAGCTGCCCATTCCGGAGAGATATTATGTAGACCAGATGCAGTCCTTTGCCGATATCCTCAACGGCGTGGGCGACGGTTTGGCCGCCACCATCCAGGACGGCCAGGCGAACCAGCATGTGGTGGACGCCATCATCAAATCCGCAGAAGAGGGGACCTGGCTGGCGCCTTAAGGCACGGCGTTCCCTTGAACAGGAGCGAAGGGCTGCCGGGGCCTGAAAAGGCGCTGCCGGCGGCCCTTTCTGTAATAAGACAATCGGAAAGGAGCAATTTGCATGGCAAACAAAGTAGAAGTGACCTATAACCCCCAGCTGGGCTATTTGAAGACGGTGTTCACCCACCCCTTCGACTTCCTGACGGAGGTCCAGAGCTATTCCCAGGAGCAGAACGCCCTGGAGCTGGTGGCGGGCACCTATCAGAAAAAGACCGCGCGGGTGCGCGTTGACTTGCTCACCGAGACGGCGTTCCGGTTCCGCATGTACCCGTATGAGGAGAAGGTGTTTGAAAACGCCGTGTTCCCCCTGGAGGGCCGGCAGGCCTATTCCCTGGAGGACAAGGGGGAGTGCCTGTCCCTCTCTACCGGCCGCATGGAGCTGCGGCTGCAAAAGCGGCCCTGGCAGCTCTCCGTGCTGCTGGACGGCAAGCCCCTCACCCACGAGAACGTGTGCGACTCCAACGTGGACAACATGTGCAAGTACCTGCCCATCGGCTTTGACTGCGACGGGCAGGGCAACGTGGTGAAGGTGCGGGAGACCATGTACATGTACTCGGACGAAAACTTCTACGGCTTCGGAGAGAAGTTCACCGGCTTTAATAAGCGGGGGCAGGTCATCCACTGCCGCCAGAGCGACGCCCTTTCCACCAACACGGAGCGCTCTTACCAGAACATCCCCTACTTTATGAGCAGCCGGGGGTACTCCATCCTGCTGAACACCTACACAGACAACGTCTGCGACATGGGCGTGGGCTCCGGCGTCTCCTACGGCATGGAGGTGGCGGACAAGATGCTGGACTATGTGATGTTCTGCGACCGGGATTACAAGGGCCTGCTGGAGGGCTACACCGCCCTCACCGGCCGCTCCCCCATGATCCCCAAGTGGGCCTTTGGCCTGTGGATGTCCAAGTGCAGCTACCGCACCCAGGAAGAGGTGGAGACCGTAGCCCGCACCCTGCGGGAGAAGAAGATCCCCGCGGACGTCATCCATATCGACGGCTGGCAGAAGATGAGCAATTCCGGCGTGTGGGAGTGGGACTTGGAGCGTTTCCCCAATCCCCAGGGCATGATCCAAACCCTGAAGGACCTGCACTTCCATCTCAGCTTGTGGATGTGGCCCTACATCCGGGTGGGCGCGGACAGCTATGAGTTCGCCAAGGAAAAGGGCTATCTGGTGATGAACGAGAAAGGGGAGGTGGCCACCTTCCACTCCGCCGCTACCAATGATTTCTACTTCGCCGCCTTTGATTTCACCAACCCTGAAATGGTGGAGTGGTACAAGGGCCTGGTAAAGAACGTGGTCAAGGATGGCGTGGGTGTCATCAAGACGGACTTCTCTGAGGCACTGCCCCTGGACGCCGTCTATCACGACGGCTCCAACGGCCTGCAGGGCCACAACAAGCTGCCCCTGCTCTACGCCAAGACCATCTACGAGGCCTGCGCCGAGGTGAAGCTGCCCGCCGGGGAGCGGCCCATGCTGTGGGGCCGCAGCGGCTACGCAGGCAGCCAGAATTACCCGGGCAACTGGGCGGGAGATTCCTCCACCCATGAGAACAACTTGGCCTGCGTGCTGCGCAGCGGCCTGTCCATCGGCCTTTCCGGCGTGCCCTTCTGGGGCCACGATATCGGCGGCTTCTACAACACGGACAGCGATGGATATGAGTGCCCGCCCACCGAGCAGCAGTATGTCCGCAGCGCCCAGTTCGGCCTGCTCAGCCCCTTGAGCCGCTGCCACGGCAAGACCCCCCGGGAGCCCTGGAACTTCAGCGAAAGGGCCCAGGAGATCTTCGGCGCCTACGACCGGCTCCGTTACCGCCTGGCCCCCTACCTCTATTCCACGGCCATTCAGGCCCACAACACCGGCCTGCCCATGCTGCGGGCTCTGCTGCTGGAATTCCCCGACGACTTTACGGTGCAGAACGTGGGGATGGAATACATGTTGGGCGAAAGCCTGCTGGTGGCCCCCATCTTCGACCAGGATGACCTGCGGGTCTACCTTCCCCAGGGACAGTGGGCCTGCCTGCGCACAGGGGAGTTCACCTCCGGCGGGCGTTGGGTGCGGCCGGAGAACACCCTGGAGAATATCCCCGTTTACCTGCGGGAGAACACGGCCGTCCCCATGCGCAGCGAGGACGTCCTCTGGAGCGAGGAGAAAAACTATGAGGACCTCACCGTCCTGCTGAACATCTCCGGCTGTGTGGACCAGACCTTCTATGATGATGGGGTGGAGTACCACTTCCGCGCCGTGCTGCAGGGAGAGCGGGCCTTGGTGGAGACCAATCTGCCGGTGAAGGCCCTGAAGATCTATGCGCAGTCCCCCATTACCGGCGCTGTCCTCAACGGGAAGGCCCTTTCCGTACAGAAGGTTTCGCCGGCCATCACCGTGGCGTGCGCGGAAAAGGGCTGATGTGTCTCAGAATGTAATAAAAATTACAAACCCGAAACTATCTGTGGATATTTTATGAATATTATGAACAGAAGGTAAATTCCACAATATAGGGAAAGTAATAAATCTTATAGAGACATTTTTCGGTTCTGGCTATAATCATATCAAAGAGGTCGGACCGCTTTTGTGCAAATAGCTGTAGCCGCCCGGCCAACTCTAAAACGAAAGGATGTAAGACCATGAAGAAAAGGCTTTTAGCGATCGCCTGTGCTGCCGCAATGGTAGTGACAATGTTCGCCGGCTGTAATGGGGGCGGAGAGTCCTCCACCAGCAGCGCTGCCCAGGAGAGCAGCGGCGCCACCTCCTCCGCTGCGGAAGATAGCAGCGCCGCGGGAGAGAGCAGCACCGCGGAAGAGAGCAGTGAAGCTGCCGGCGGTGAGCTGTCCGTTTCCGGCGATGTGGAGATCGAGTTCTTCCAGCAGAAGCGCGAGGCCGTGGATTCCTTCCAGGCTGTGATCGACGCTTTTATGGAGCAGAACCCCAACATCACCGTCACCCAGAACGTGGTGCCCGACGCCTCTACGGTCCTGATGACCCGGGCGGCCTCCAATGACATCCCCGACGTGATGATGCACTGGCCCACCGATTCCCAGTTTGTTCAGTTCGCCCAGCAGGGCCGCGTCAAGGCTCTGGATGACACCCAGGCCCTTGGAAACGTGATGGAGAACTACCTGGATGCCGTGAAGTTTGAGGACGGCCACTACTACTGCATCCCCTTCTCCGGCAACTTCATGGGCGTCTTCTACGACGTGGACAAGTTTGAAGAGGCTGGTTATGAAATCCCCACCACTTGGGACGAGCTGATCACCATTGCCGAGGATATCAAGAGCAAGGGCGAAGTGGCCTTTGTGTTCCCCGACAAGGACGCCTGGACCCTGTCCCAGCTGCAAAGCAACATTTTGGGCAAAGATCGGGCCGACAGCTCTGAGTTCTACGATCAGATGGATGCCGGCGAGACCACCTTCCAGGACGACGAGCTGACTGTCCAGTCCTGGGAGAAGATCCTCCAGCTCCACGAGTACTCTCAGGGCGACACCCTTTCCCTGGGCTATGACCAGGCTATCAGCGATTTCGCCACCGGCACCGGTTACATGTTCCCCCAGGGCTCTTGGGCCGCTCCCTCCATCGAGGCTGCCAACCCCGACAAGAACTTTGACATGTTCCCCATGCCCAACGACAGCGGCGACATCCAGCAGCCTCTGGGCCTGGATACCGGCCTGTGCCTGGGTGTGAACGAGCATGGCGAGGACGCCGCCATTGCTTCTGAGATGTTCCTGAACTTCATCTCCAGCGCTGAAGGCGCTCAGATCTACGCCGACCTGGATCACTCCCCCTCCTGCATCGAGGGCGTGGAGGCCGATATCCCCCAGGGCACCGGTGTTGTGGAGATCCTGGACGAGAAGGGCGTTCTGAGCATGGAAGTCCTGCCCGCCGGCTTTGAGGAGACCAAGCGCTCCAAGATCCAGCAGGTCCTGATCGACGGCGACATCACCAGCCTGTTGACCACTATGACAGAAGATTACATGGCCGCTGTGGAGTCTGAGGCTGCGCAGTCCGCTGAGTAAGCGATTGTAAGCAAGCGTTTTCCAAAACGAAAGTGAGTGACCCTGTTTCAGTCGGTAAGACTCGGAAGACCTCCGAGTCTTACCGGCCAATTGGGGCCAAATATCCCGATTGAACCCGCGTAACCCCGAAATCTTTTGAGGAGGTGCAAGGAAATATGTCGAGGCTTCCCTCTCCGGGCGGCACCTCTGGCAACAACGGCATGAAGCGAAAGAATGCCGTTATGGTGGCGTTCACTCTTCCGGTTTTCCTGCTGTACATCTTTTTCTTCGTTGTGGTCATGGTTCTGGGTGTCTATTACAGTATGACCAACTGGACCGGCATTGCCACAACCTACAAGTTCATCGGCCTGCAAAACTATGTCACGGTGCTGCAAGATACGCGTTTCTGGCAGGCCATCTGGTTCAACATCCGCTACACCATCATGCTGGATATCGGTGTGATCTTGATTTCCCTGCTCATCGCTTTGGCGCTGAACAACCTGAAGGGCAAGACTAGCACCTTGTTCCGCTCCGTCTTTTTCATCCCCGCCGTGCTCAGCCTGGTTACAGTGGGTCTGATTTGGAACGAGCTGTTCCTGCGGGCGTTCCCCCCCATTGGGGAGGCCCTGGGCATCGAATGGCTGAGCAAGAGCATTCTTGGCAGCCCCAGCACCGCCATTTTTGGCATCCTGATCGTGAACCTGTGGCAGGGCTGCGCAACGCCCACTGTGCTGCTGCTGGCGGGCCTGCAGAGCGTTCCTGCCGATCTGTACGAGGCGGCCACCATCGACGGGGCCAATGCCTGGCAGAAATTTAAAAACATCACGGTCCCCTTCCTGATCCCCATTGTCACCATGCTGGTGATTACCACCACCAAGGGCGGCCTGACCATTTTCGATTACATCCAGGCGATGACCGCCGGAGGCCCCGCCCAGGCAACCGAGGCTATCGGCGTGTTGATCTACCGTCACGCTATGAGCGAGGGCAAGTTTGCGCAGTCCGTGGCAGAGTCCATGTGCTTGTTTGTAATCGTTGCCATCGTCTCCTTCCTGACGATCAAGATCTCCAGTAAAAAAGAGGTAGGTGATGACGCGTGAAGCTATCAGCAGGCGGTAAGGCCCTTAAAATTGTTTCCTATGCGTTCCTTATCATCGGCGCAATTATTATCCTGTTCCCCTTCTACGTCACCATCATCACAGCGATGAAGACGCAGCAGCAGTCGGCAGAGAGCTTTTTCTCCTTCCCTACCAGCTTCTACCTGGAGAACTTTAAGTCTGTGTTCCAAAAGGCGGGTTACTTCAACTACTTTAAGAACTCCGCCGTGATCACCGTGGTCTCTGTGCTGTTCATTTTCCTGCTGCACCCCATGGCCGCTTACGCGATCTCCCGCAACTTCTACAAGAAGTACTTTAAGACCGTGTATTATGTGTGCCTGTGCGGGATTTTCGTCCCCTTCCAGGTCATCATGATCCCTCTGGTCAAGTACCTGGGCAACCTGCACCTGAACAACCAGTTTGGCCTGATCATTATGTGCGTCACCATGTCGGCATCCCAGTCCATCTTTTTGCTGACAAACTACATCCGCTCCGTGCCCGCAGACTTGGAAGAGGCGGCCTCTATTGACGGCTGCACCACTTTTGGGGCATACTGGCGTGTGGTGGTCCCGCTGATCAAGCCCATGACCATGACCATTTTGGTGCTGAATGTTCTGTGGGTTTGGAACGACTTCCAGATGCCCTTGATTATCCTCAACCAGGATTCCAGCACCTGGACGCTCCCCCTGTTCCAGTACAACTTCAAATCTCAGTACACTTACGATTACAACATGGCGTTTGCCTCCTACCTAATCGCCATGGTACCGGTGATGATTGCCTATATCTGCGCCCAGAAATACATCGTTGCCGGTTTGACCCAGGGCGCGGTCAAGAGCTGAGTTTCGCTGTTTTCATGCCGGTTTTCGATCATATGCCATAACACAACACAGAGGGGCTTCCTTCATGCAAATGAAGGGAGTTCCCCTTTGTTGTTATTTTCTTTTTTTGCCGGGCTTTTTGAGAAGGCCCGGAATTCAGGCAAAACCACAGATTAGGGAGACTGAATGGATGAGGCGTTTTTTTCAAAGCATATCACTTCGGAGTAAAATTTTGTTGGGAAACCTGATGCTGCTGATCCTGCTGCTGTTCCCCAGCTTGTTCGTTTACAGCGACTCGGTGGGCAAGGCGCTGGATTCCAACATCCAGTATATGGAGCAGCTTAACAACCAGGCCAACTTGAATGTGAACCTGTTGTTCTCCCCTCTGGACCGCGTCAATTTCATCCATTATTCCGACGGGGAACTGCGCCGCATTTTGCTGGCGGACGCCTCAGAGAAGAGCTCCATCGAGCGATTTGAGGACGACACCTACCTGCGCAACGCGCTCAACCACGCCTTCCGCAACGACAGCTTTGTAGTCCGGGGCGGCATTGTCAACCAGTATGGCGACGCCTATTGCAGCGTTGT
Source organism: Acutalibacter sp. LFL-21 (assembly GCF_025630755.1). Lineage (NCBI taxonomy): Bacteria > Bacillati > Bacillota > Clostridia > Eubacteriales > Acutalibacteraceae > Acutalibacter > Acutalibacter sp. LFL-21. Next base: position 176,535 of record NZ_JAOTNT010000005.1, read on the forward strand.
GGCGGATACGGAGGAGTATGGCGAGTATGTGGAGGGTATCCTGGAGGAGATCTCCTGGGAAGAGGACCCCTATGAAGCCTATTTCACCGGCGTCCATGAGGAAGTGATCCAGCAGTCTTCCAAGCATGTGGTTACCATGGTGCAGCGCCTGTACTATTTCGGCACCTATGTGGGCACCCTCTGTGTGGATGTGAGCTATACGCGCATCACGTCCCAGTTTGACAGTACCTACACGGAGGACTCCATCAGCTTCCTCTGTGTGCTGGGGGAGGATGGGAGCCTTCTGTACAATTCCTCCTACAGCGGCTTGAGCACCAGCGTGCTGGGGGAAGAGGGGAACCTGGCCTGCCTGCGGGAGAAATCGGGAGAGCTGCTTTCGGGCGCCGGCTCCCGGGAGATCTCCATTGAGGGAAGCCGTTACCTCCTTACGGCTGTGCGCAACGGGAAAACAGGCTGGGTGCTGGTGCAGTATGCCCCCCTGGACACGCTGAACCAGGTGGTTTTCCAGGGAATTCAGAACCTGATTGTGGTCTTCGCGGTGGTGCTGGTGCTGGCGGTGCTGTTCAGCATCTTCATGTCCCGGCAGATCATCAAGCCTCTGCAGCGGATGATTGCCGGCATGCGCCTGACAGGGGAGGGGCACTTGGACCCCGTGAGCATCCCAAAGCACATGCGCAAGACGGAGGTCGGTGCCCTGATGGAGTATTACAACACCATGGTCCACCGCATCAACCAGGGGATAGACACCACCCTGCTTTACGAGCTGAACAACAAACGGATGGAGCTGAAAATGCTCCAGTACCAGATCAATCCCCATTTCCTATACAACACCCTGAACACCATCAGCGCCTTGGCCGAGATTGAGAACGTGCCCCAGATCATGGAGATCACGGATAACCTCTCCCAGCTGCTGCGCTACAACGTGATGGAGAACAGCGTGGTCCCAGTGGCAGATGAGATCCACTTTGCCCGCAATTACCTGCAGATCCAAAACGTCCGGTTCCCCGGGCGGTTTCAAACGGAGATCCGGATTCCCCCCGATGTGGAGGAATGCTACATGCTCAAGTTCCTGCTGCAGCCGGTGGTGGAAAACTGCTTTTCCCACGGCCTGTGCGATAAACGCACCGGCGCCCAGGTGTGCATTACTGGCAGGCGGGAGGGGGAAGAGCTGTTCCTCTCCGTTTATGACAACGGCGTGGGCATGCAGCCCGAGGAGTGCGCGGAATGGAACCGGCGCCTGCAGGAGGGGGAAGACCGCACGCAGGCCAATGACAGCATTGGCCTGGTCAACGTGAACGCCCGTATCCGCTCCTTCTACGGAGGGGCCTACGGCGTCCGGCTGGAGAGCAGCCCCGGAGAGTTCACCCGGGTGACGCTGCACCTTCGGGCCCTGGAGAAAAGGCAGGACCTCTTGGACCGGGAAGAGCCCAAGGGGCTTCTATAAATAATTATCAAAAGGAGAATGGTATGCGTGTACTGGTTGCAGACGACGAATATTACGCCCGCAAAGCGATCTTGAAAATATTGGCGGAACTGGATGTGGAGGTAGCCGCCGACATGGAGACCGGCCAGGAGGTCATCGACTATCTGGAGCGGGACCCTCAAATTGACGCGGTGATCACAGACATCCGCATGCCAGAGGTCAATGGCCTGCAGGTGGCCGAATATGTCAGCCGCGTTCATCCTGAGGTAGCGGTGCTGATTGTGACAGGCTATGCGGATTTCAATTACGCCCAGCAGGCGTTGCGCTATGGCGTCAAAGATTACATCACCAAGCCCATTCGCCGAGAGACCATCAAAAAGGCATTGGATAACGTCTCTTTAGCCCAGCTGCGGAAGGAGACCGCCCACCAGGCCTATGGGCGCGAGACCGACCTGGAGTTTTCCATGGAGCAGCTCTCTGTCAAAGAGCTGGCCCAAAATCCAGATTTGCAGCGGACGTTTATGAAGCGTTCCCTGCAGTATATGGGCGCCCGGGAGTACCGGATCCTTTTGCTGCAAACCGACCCAGAGGCCTCTCCCGAGCAGCGGGAGTGCATCCGCTCCTGGCTGCAGCTGGAATCTGGCACCCGGGAGTGCCAGGTGTTTTTCTTCCAAAATGCCCAAGAGTATGTGCTGCTGGCCTTTTTCCAGAACCCCGAGACCAGTCTTTACAGCTTGAAGGATTGTGCCAAGCGCATCCTGCGTAAGCTCCCAGAGCTGGGCGGACTGCAGGGAAGCGCTGCCATTGGGCGCTCTCACCGGGGAGTGGGGGAGCTGTACAGCGCGTACAAAGAGGCGGTGTACGCCATCAACCAGCGGCTGTTGAAGGGGTGGGGAAGGGCCTTCGTGTATGAGACGGAAAAGAACCGCTCCTCAGTTTCCTTTCCCAATGAGGAGTCCGCGCTGGAAGATGCCCTGAAGCGCATGGACTTCGAGGACTCCCGCAAGGTGATCGGGAACATCCTCAACGACCCCCGCCTGCGGGAACAGGGGAACAGCTACGATTTGTACGAGCAGGTTGTCCACATCCTGGGGGTGTTCATGCGCTACTATGACCGCCTTTCGTCGGATCAAGGCGGTGATGACAGCGTCCGGCTGCTGTTTTCCCAGCGGTATGACCTGTACAACTTCAAGCACATGGATGAGCTGGAGGCCTACCTGTTGAGCATTGTCCAGGGAATTTGCTGCCAGGCCAAGCGGGAGAGCGACGGGGACGACATTATCCGCAGCATCATCGACTACATAGACCGCAGTTATCAGTATGACATTACGCTGCAGGAGCTGGCGGAGAAAAAGTACTTTATGAACGCCTCGTACCTGAGCCGCCTGTTCAAGGCCAAGTGCGGCAAGACGTTTTCCAAATACCTGATAGAATACCGCTTGGAGAAATCTCGGGAGCTGTTGGAGAAGACCATCCTCAAGGTCAGCGATATTGCCGCCCATGTGGGCTACAACGACGTATCGCACTACATCCAGTCTTTCCGCAAGGTCTATGGCGTCACGCCGGAACAGTACCGGAACAGCCTGGAAAGGCCGGAAAAGTAAGGCGGCGGGGCAGGGCGGAAGAGGGCCCCGCTGTGAAAGGGAAAAGGGTTTGCTGTTTTGCAGGTGCAGAATGGCAGGCCCTGTTTTTATGGGCTGAAAGGGCGGCCCGGAATGCGTGCCCTGGGAAAGCAAGAGGGTGAGAACACGCTGAGGCGGGGAAAATAACAAAAAATTTACAAAAAATCAAAAAAAGCTTGACATTTTGTGGGGCGAAGGCTATAATGGCCGCAAAGAAACAAATTTAGTAAATTTGTTTCTCAAAAGGGGGGAGGAAATGTGAACATCCGGGAAATCGCCCAGCTGGCAGGCGTTTCTATCTCTACGGTTTCCAAGGTGCTGAACCGGAAGGACCAGGCCATCAGTGAGGAAACCCGGCGCAAGGTTTTGGCCGTGATGAAGGAAAACCACTACCAGCCCTACGTTGTTTCCCGCTTCTATGGGAGCTCGCATTCCTTTCTGATTGGGGCTGTGCTCTGCAAGCGCCCGGGAATCGAGCGCTTTTTAGAGACACTGATGGAAGCGGCCGCCCAGCAGGGGTACTCTGTTCTGGCCCGCTTTGCCCAGTCCCCCGAAGAGGAAAAAGAGGCGTTGGAGGTCCTGCGGGGCTACCCTTTGGATGGGCTGGTGCTCTGCCGCGGGATGGAATTTGAAGAGGAGCCGGATTTAGAATCGCTGGGGGTTCCCACCTGCATCCTCCAGTTGACGCGGGGAAAAACCTCCCCCTACCCGGGGATTGATTTGGAGCAGACCGGCTGGAAAGCTGCTCAGGCGCTGGCAGAGCGGAAGCACAGGAACTTTTTCTGTGTGGTGCACGGGGATTCTCAGGAGGAAAAGACCTTTGTGGAGGGCGTGCAGAAATACCTTTCCCAAAGCAGGCCTTCCTTACCCCTTCCCTTTGTCTGCCGGTATGAGAAGATGGGACTTCCCACAAACCTGCTGTTGGAAAACACAGCGGCGCTTTGCTACGATACCGGCCTGGCAGAGAAAGTGTATGAGGAAGCGCTTCGGAAAAACCGGCGGATTCCCAAATACTTGTCCGTGCTGAGCCTGGAGTGGGGAAGAGCCCAAGGCTTTCTCCCCAAGCTGGCCACCGTGGGACTGCCTTTTGAAACCATGGCGGAAAAGGCCTGCCAAGAAGTGGTGCGGAAAATTGAGAACCCCTCCGCGCCGGCGGTGGACTGGTCCCCTGCGGAATTTTCCCTTCAAGAGGGGGAAAGCCTGGGGCTGCCCCTCAGTGAACAGGGGCAAAAGGTTGTAGTGGTTGGATCTATCAACATGGATACCACCATTGCCCTGTCTGATTTTCCCCGTGTGGGGCAGACCTCCATTTCCAACTCCCGGGTGATCTCCCCAGGAGGGAAAGGGCTGAACCAGGCGGTTGCAGTGGCCAAGCTGGAGGGAACCGCCGTCTTGATAGGCAAGGTGGGAAAGGATTATGAGGGAAGCAAGGTGTGGGATCACCTGCAGCAAAACCGGGTGGGCGTGGAGTATGTGCGCAGAACCTCCCGGGATTCCACAGGGAATGCCTACATCTGTGTGCAGCAGGACGGCGAAAGCGGGATCATGGTCTATAAAGGCGCCAATGCCATGCTGACCTCAGAGGAGCTGATCGAGAGCAAAGATGCCTTCGATCGTGCGGAATATTGTTTGCTTTCAACGGAGTTGGATAACGAAGCGATAGAAACAGCGGCCCAGCTGGCTTGGGAAAGAGAGGTGAAAATTGTAATCAAGCCGGCCGCTCTGGACCGGATCAGTGACGAACTGCTGGAGAGAACCTTTATCTTCCTGCCAAATTCCAAAGAGAGCGCCCGCCTTTGCCCAGGGGAGTCCCAGGTGGAGCAGCAGGCGGAAGCCTTCTTGAAAAGAGGCGCAAAACATGTCATTGTCACGCTGGGCCATGAGGGCTGCTATTGGACCGATGGAAAGAATTCCCAAAGGTTTCCCGCGGCGGATTTTGAAACGGTGGATACCACGGGTGCGGCAGATGCATTTGCGGCCGCGTTGGTTGTCTGCCTGACCAAGGGGCTGGATATGCGGGAGGCGATCCATCGCGCTACGGTGGCAGCGGGTTTCTCCACCACAAAGTGGGGGGTGACCGACGCCATGATCGACTGGGACACACTGGAGTTCTTGTGTTCCGCAAAAAATACACTTCGTCAATTTAGGAGGTAAATGACATGAAAAGATTTTTGGCAATGTTTTTAGCAGTTGCCCTTCTTTCCACCCTGCTTTTCGGGTGCTCCAGCGGGAGCTCTCAGAGCAGCAGTGCGGGAGGAAACACCGAGTCGGGTGAAGCGTCCGGGACGAGCGCGGAGGAGGCCTCCTCCAGTGGTAACGGGGAGCCCGTTACCATTCAAGTTGCTGTCAGCGGAAGTGCCCAGGAGTTGGACATCCACCAGCAGAAGTTCGACCTGTACACGGAAGAGCATCCCAACGTGACCATCGAGCCGGTGGATATTGGCACCGAGCGTTTCCAGAAGCTGATGACCCTGATCGGCTCCGGCACAGCCCCGGATATCATCTATATCAACGAGTGGTGCTATTCGTTGGCCTACCGGGACGTGCTGATGGCTTTGGATTCTTTCATCGAGGCGGATGAGGACTTTGACCTGTCCTACTACCCCGAGTCCCTGCTGGTGCCCCTGCGCTATGAGGACCAGCTGTACGCCCTGCCCCAGGAAGTTTCCCCTTATGTCATGTACTATAATAAGGACATGTTTGAGGCCGCTGGCTTGGACTTGCCCACTGACGATTGGACGATGGATGATTTTTACGCTGCTGCCAAAGCTTTAACTAACCCTGATGAAAATGTCTATGGTTATCGTCATCCCGGCGCATGGGCTGACCAGATTTTGAATTGGTTTAGCCTTTCTGGCGTTGAGTTCGATACCAGTGGTACAGAAGTAAAGGGTTTGGATACCCCTGAGGCACTGAGTGCTCTAGAATTTCTGTACAACCTGGTAGTGGTGGATAAGCTCTCCCCTAACCCTGCGGCTTTGACGGCTATGGGCAAGAGTGCAGACGCCATGTTCCGCAACCAGTCAGTAGCCATGGAAGCTTCTGGGCTTTGGACCCTCCCCACCTATAAGGCAGATCCCTTGTCCTTTGAATGGGATGTCGTGCGCATGCCTCAGGGTGAAACTCGTAAAGTGAAAGCTGGTATCCTGAACTGGGGTATCTCCGCTGACACGAAGAACCCCGACGCCGTTTGGGATTTGCTGAAATTCCTGGCTGGCCCCGAGGGGATGCGTATTGTAGCCGAGAGCAACATGGCTCTTCCTGCCAGTACGGATGAGGATGCAAACCAAATTGTTCTCGATACTCATTTCCCTGAAAATGTTAAAGCCTTTGTGGACTCTGTGCCCGATGTGGATATGACCGACCAGCTGTCCATTTACCGCACAGAGGTCAACACCAAGCTGCAGGAGCTGGTGGACAAAATGCTGATCGGTGAGAGCACCCCGGAAGAGACCCAGCAGGCGCTCATCAAAGAGATCAACGCCATTCTGGCCGGATGATGCTGCCAGATATCCTGTAGGATGAGAGAGCGTGGGGAACTTTTCACTTGTGTAGAAGTTCCCCCTTCTTTTTAAGATGGAAGCCGGGCAAGGCTTGGACTATTTGGGATTGAGGTGATCTGAAAAATGGCGGCGCAGACCTCTGCAAAAAAGAGGAAGCCCATTGGGGCCAACGAGACCTTTTGGGGTTATATATTTCTTCTGCCGGTAATTCTTGGCTTTATCGTGTTTACAATCTTCCCTGTTGTCATGTCCTTTTATTACAGCCTGACGGACTACGACGGGGTGACGCCTCCCAAATTTATTGGGATACAGAACTACATCGACCTGTTCACCAACGGGGACTTTGGCGAGGCCCTGTGGCACACAGTTTACTTTACCATCGGCACAGTGCCCCTGGGGACCATTCTGGCCATTCTGGTGGCTGTGCTTCTAAACCAGAAAATCAGGGGACTGAATTTGTACAAGACCGCTTTTTTCATTCCGGTTATTGTCTCCTACACCTCCATTGCCATGGTGTGGCAGTGGCTGTATAACGACGATTTCGGCTTGATCAACTCCGGTTTGAACTCCATTGGCCTTCCCAGTGTCCCCTGGCTGACCAGCAGCGCCTGGGCCATGCCCTCGGTCATCATTATGAGCATCTGGAAAAGCCTGGGCTTTAACTCGGTGATCCTGCTGGCGGGCGTCCAGGGCGTTTCCCCGGCGATCTATGAGGCGGCGGATATTGATGGGGCCAACGTGGTGCAGAAGTTCTTCCGCATCACCCTGCCCATGCTCAAGCCCACCGTCATGTTTGTCATGATTATCAGCATGATCAACTCCTTCCAGGCGTTCGACCAAATCTACATCATGACCAAGGGCGGCCCGGGCACAGCCACGCAGGTGGTGAGCTACCTGGTGTACATGAACGCTTTCCAGTACTTTAAGCAGGGCTATGCTTCTGCCATGGCCTATATCCTGTTCATCATTATTTTCGTGGCCAGCATTATCCAGCTGAAGGTCAGCGAAAAGAACAGCCTGTGAGAGGAGGGGACAAGAATGGAACAAACCGCAGTACGCAAAGGTAAGGGGAAAAAGATCGCCTTCCGCACGCTCACCCATGTGGTGCTGATCCTCTGCTCCCTCACCATGCTGATCCCATTTTTGTGGATGATTTCCAGCTCCCTAAAGAACATGGACGAGCTGTTTGCTGTGCCTCCCTATTGGATTCCTAAGGATGTTGCTTGGGAAAACTATGTGTATATGTTCGAACAGGCTCCTTGGGTTACCTATTTTGTCAACACAGCTGTTATCACAGTAGTAACTATCTTAGGCCAGCTGATAACCTGCTCTTTGGCGGCCTATGCTTTTGCTAGATTAAGGTTTAAAGGAAGAAACTTAATTTTTATTATCTACCTGGGCACGATGATGATTCCCTTCCAGGTGGTGATGATCCCTCAGTTCCAGATTATCAAAGTGCTGGGCTTGATCGACAACATCTGGTCCCTGATTGTCATTGGCATTTTTAATGCCTTTGGCACCTTCCTTCTGCGGCAGTTCTTCTTAACGCTGCCCCGAGAGCTGGAAGAGGCGGCCATGATTGACGGCTGCAGCTATCCGCGCATCTTTTGGGAGATCATCATTAAGAATTCCAAGCCCGCTCTGATGACGCTGGTCATCTTTACCTTTATGAACACCTGGAACGATTTCCTGCGGCCGCTGATCTTTTTGAACAGCCAGGAAAACTGGACCCTTTCCATGGGCCTGGCAAAGTTCCAGGGGACGTATGTGACCCAGTGGAATCAGATGATGGCCGGGGCTCTCATCACCATGCTGCCCATCTTGGTGGTGTACATCTTCGCCCAGAAGTACTTTGTGCAGGGCATTGTGATGAGCGGTATTAAAGATTGATTTTCTGAAAGGAGAGACAACTGTGAAACTGCCAGAAAATTACATGGAACGCGTCTATTCCGGCTGGCTGGGAAAGGTCATCGGCATCCGGCTGGGAGCCGCTGTGGAGGGCTGGTCCTACGAGCGCATCCAAAACGTGTTTGGAGAGCTGTGGGAGTATCCCGCCCAGTACAAAAACTTCGCCGCGGATGATGACAGCAACGGACCCATGTTCTTCATCCGCTCTCTGGAGGACTGCAAGGACCTGCAGAGCTTTTCCGCCCAGGATGTGGCCGATGCCCTGTTGAACTACGCCCCCTATGAGCACGGATTTTTCTGGTGGGGCGGCTATGGTGTCTCCACCGAGCATACGGCTTATCTGAACCTGCGCAACGGCATTCCCGCGCCCCGCAGCGGCAGTGTGGAGCAGAACGGCTCCACCATGGCGGAGCAGATCGGCGGGCAAATCTTCATCGACCCCTGGGGCCTGGTATCCCCCGGCAACCCAGAGCAGGCGGCCCGCTTGGCGGAAAAAGCCGCCAGCGTCACCCACGGCGGCAACGGCGTGTGGGGCGGCGTCTATGTGGCCTGCGCCATCAGCCTGGCCTTTGTGGAGCCCAACCTGGAATCCGTCCTGGAAAAGGCCTTGCACTACATCCCCCAGGACTGCGAATACGCCCGGGTGGTCCGTGCCGTCACCGCCTTCTACCGGGAGCATCCGGACAATTGGCGGGAGTGCTTCCAGTATGTCCACGACAACTTCGGTTATGACAAATATCCCGGCAACTGCCATATCATCCCCAATGCCGCGGTAATGATCCTCTCCATGCTCTATGGCGGCGGGGACTTTGCCAAGACCCTGTGCATCTGCAACATGTGCGGCTGGGATACGGACTGCAACGTGGGCAATGTGGGCTGCATCATGGGTGTGCATTGCGGCCTGGAAGGCATCGACTATGACAAGTGGCGGGCGCCCATCAACGATTTCCTGGCCTGCTCCAGCGCGGTGCCCTCTCTCAATGCCATGGACGTGCCCTATGGGGCTGCCTACTTTGCCAAGATGGCCTACCGCTTGGCGGGGGAGACCCCCCCTGCGCCCTGGGACAAGCTGCTGGGAGAGGGCCTGGAGAGCTGCCATTTCGAGTTCCCCGGCAGCACCCACGCTATCCGCAGCCGGGGCGATGCCCTGTGCCACATCCGCAATACGGAGGAGCAGGCCCATACGGGGAGCCGCTCCCTGAAGGTCACCGCCGCCGGCCTGGGGGCCGGGGAAGAGGCCTTCTTCTACAAGCAGACCTATTACAGCGCGGAGGACTTCAGCGACTCCCGCTATGACCCCTTCTTCGCGCCCCTGGTGTACCCCGGCCAGACCCTGCACCTCAGTGTGCTGCCCCAGCCCTGCGGGAACTTGGATGCCTTTGCCCGGCTCTATGCCAAAAACGGCGCCACCGGAGAAGTGTTCCGCGGGGAAAAGGTCCCGGCGGATGGGCAGTGGCATGAGCTGGCCCTCCCCATTCCCGCAGGCCAGGAAGGGTATATCCAAGAGGTGGGCGTCATCCTCTGCGGCACCTCCAGCGGCTTCGGGCAGGGGGACCTGTGCGCGTACCTGGATGACCTGTATGTGGACGGCGCACCGGATTACTGCCTGGACTTCTCCCGCATGGAGATGAATTGCTGGACCGGCCTCCACCAGGACGTTCCCCAGTTTGGGCGGCTGAAGGGCCACACCTATCTGGAGGGGCCCTGGCTCAGCCTTTCCTGCGCCGACTTTGGGGAGATGTATACGGGCCATCACTTGTGGGAAGATTACAGCCTTTCCTGCACGCTGCGGCCTGTCACAGGCCAGGTACACCTGCTGCAGGCCCGGGTGCAGGGAGCTATGCGCAGCTATGCCGCAGGCTTCTATGGCTCGGGAAAAGCAGCCCTTCTGAAGAACCAGAACGGCTATCAGGTGGCGGAAGAGGCCAGCTTCCCCTGGGAGGCTGGCAAGGAGTACCGTTTAACCCTCTCCGTGAAGGGGAACACCGTCACGCTGGCGGTGGATGGCAGCAAGCTTCTGGAGTGGGAGGACCCCCAGCCCCTGGAGCATGGCTGCGCGGGTGTGGCCGTGCAGCGGGGCAGCCACTGCCTGTATAAGGATTGGAAGATAAGGAGCTGCGAGGAATTATGAAAAAGCTGCTGGTCATCGGAAGCCTGAACATGGATTTCGTCACCAACGTGCCCCATCCCCTGGCAGTGGGAGAGACGATGCTTGCCCAAGATCTGCGGCTGGTCCCCGGGGGAAAGGGAGCAAACCAGGCCTATGCCATGGGCAGGCTGAGAGGCTGCGCCGCCATGCTGGGCGCTGTAGGGGCCGACCTTCACGGCCAGCGGCTCAAGCAGAACCTGAGCAAGGTGGGGGTGGATGTGTCCGCCTTGAAGGAATCGCAGGAACAGCCCACCGGCATGGCGGTCATCACCGTGCTGCCCCATGGGGACAACAGCATCCTGGTGCTGCCAGGGGCTAACAGCCAAGTGACCCCCGCGTATGTCCAACAGCACCTGGACCTGCTGGAGGCCTGCGACTATGTGGTCTTCCAGCTGGAGATTCCCCTGGAAACCGTGGTGTACGCCGCAAAAGAGGCGTCCCGCCTGGGGAAAAAGGTCATTCTGGACCCCGCACCCGCGGTGCCCGGCCTGCCAGAGGAACTGCTGCAAAGCCTGTACATCATCAAGCCCAATGAGACAGAGCTATCCATCCTGACAGGCCGGCCCCATGACCCGGCCCGCCTGCGGGAGGACGCCCTTTCCCTGCAGGCCCGTGGAGTGAAAAACGTGTTGGTCACCTTGGGCGGGGCGGGTTCCTACCTGCTGCGAGAGGATGGAACAGAGGCCCGCATCCCCGCGGACAGCACGGTAAAGGTGGTGGATACCACGGCAGCCGGGGATAGCTATATGGGCGCCCTGGCGGTGGCCCTCTCCCAGGGGAAAGACCTGGAAGAGGCGGCCCGCTTTGCCTCCCGCGTGTCGGACATTGTGGTGTCCCGGCCGGGGGCGCAGACCTCCATCCCCTCTCTGGAGGAGTTGGAAGAAAGCGCCGCCCCATAAACGAAAAGCAACGGAAAAGCTCCCTCAGGGTTGTGTCCTGGGGAGCTTTTTTGTGCGTGTATCTCAAAAAGTCATGGTTTTCATATGATTTATTGAAAAAATTGCGGATGAAACTATTGAAAGAGAGGCGATGGCGTAGTAGAATAAAATTAGAATTTTTTAAATGGGAGGTATAAGGTTCCAATGAACGAATTTTCCATGACGAAGACATCCCCCATTGTTTCCACCCCCAAGGGGAAGCTGCGGGGCTTCCATTACAACGGTGTGGACCACTTCTTTGGCATCCGCTACGCCAAAGCCAAGCGTTTTCAAATGCCTGAGCCCGTCCCCGCCTGGGAAGGCGTGCGGGATGCGGGCAGTTACGGTATGATTTGCCCTGTGCTCTATGAGCCCCGGCCCACCGGAGAGGTGATGATCCCCCACCGGTTCTGGCCCTCTTCCGAGCACTGCCAGTATTTGAACATCTGGACCTCCAGCTGTGACCCCAGCGCCAAGAAGCCGGTGCTGTTCTGGATTCACGGCGGCGGCTTTTCCTCTGGCTCTTCCATCGAGCAGGTCTGCTACGACGGCTTTAATATGGCCAAGCTAGATGACGTGGTGGTGGTCACGGTAAACCACCGCCTGAACGCCTTTGGCTATCTGGATCTTTCCGATTTTGGGGAGAAATACAAGAACTCTGTGAACGTGGGCATGGCCGACCTGGTAGAGGCTCTCCGCTGGGTGCGGGACAACATCGCCTGCTTTGGCGGAGACCCGGACAATGTGACCATCTTCGGCCAGTCCGGCGGCGGCATGAAGGTGACCGTGCTGGGACAGATCCCCGAGGCAGAGGGCCTGTTCCACAAGATGATCGTCATGTCCGGCGTGGTGAAAGATGACTTTGTCTCCACCTGTACCCCCAAAGAGCTGGTTCTGGAGGTTTTGAAGAACCTGCGCATTGAGGAAAAAGATGTGGAGAAGCTGGAAAAGGTGCCGGTGCCCCAGTTTATCTGGGCGGTGAACCAGGCTACAAAGGCTTTGGAAGCCCAGGGAAAGCAGATCAACTGGTCCCCCATGCCCAACGAGTACTATACCAGTGATCCCCTCCATGGCGGTTTCAGCCCCGCTTCGCTGAAGATTCCCACCATGGTGGGCACCGTCATTGCGGAGTTTGGCGAAGTGCAGGATTACGGCGAGCGGTCTCAGCTCCCTGTGGAAGAGCAGGAGCGCCTGGTGAAGGAGTACTATGGGGAAGAGGGCGGCCAGAAGATTTTGGACGCGTTCCGCAAGGTCTACCCCAATACGCCGGTCATCTACTCCACGGACCTGGAGAACTTCTTCCTGGCGGATACGGTGGAGTATGTGAAGAAGAAGGCTGCGGAGGCCAGCGCTCCCGTCTACAATTACATGTTCGCCAAGATCTTCGATTACGACGGCGGCCGGGCAGCTTGGCACTGCGCGGATATCCCCTATTTCTTCCACAACGCACAGCTCATCCCCATTTGCCACCAGCCGGGCTGGGAAGAGCTGGAGCGGGTCATGTGCGGGGCCTTTGTGAACTTCGCCAAGACCGGTGACCCCAATGTGGAGGGGCTGCCCCGCTGGGAGCCCTGCAAGGATGGCAAAATGCTGACCATGGTTTTCGACAACACCTGCTATGTCAATGAAAATATGCAGGATGAGCTGCTGCCCTTGGTGCAGCAGTACAAGCCCCGGTTCCAGTTCCAAGGGGCCACGCCTGAGGACGAGGACGGCGAGTCCGGCAACGCCTGGGTGTTCTAAGCACGCCTGATGACACAGTGAAAAGCGGCCCGTTCCCCCTAATCCAGGGGACGGGCCGCTTTTTTATGCTTTTCCAGGGCTCAGGAGAGCTCCTGCAGCCCCATGATGTCATCTACGGGCAGCGAAAAGAGAACGCCCCGGCAGTCGGTTTTCAGGCCGGCCTCCCGGTTGATAGCCTGCATCACCGGCAGCTTTTGGGCTGTGGGCACAAGAATGGCCACAATCTCCTTTTCCGGCTGCAGGGTGAAGCCCAGCATATTCTGTACGTCCTCATAGCCCACACGGCGGGCATAAATAACCGTGCCGCCCCGGGCCCCGGCGCTGCGGGCGGCCTCCATCACTTGGTCGGAGCTGCCCCGGTTGACAATGGTCAGCACCAGCTGATAGGGGTGGCCGGTTTTCTTGGCTTCTTCCATAGCAGGTTCCTCCTTTTCATATTCCGGCTTTAAAAGCACTTGGGGAATTTGGGCGCTGATGCCAGAGAGGGGGATGGTGAACAGAATGCCCCTGCCCGGGGTGGATAAGTCCAGCACCCGGTGTACTTCGGGCAGCAGGGGCGGAATGCGGCTGGCGGGGGCCAGCGTCCAAACCAGCTCCTTGGCGGTTTCGTCCAGGCCGAAGTAGTTTAAAATCTTCGAGCTGGCTGTGCCTGCGCCCAGGCAGGCAAAGTCAAAGTGAAGGTGGTGAGAGCGGTACAGGTCCACAGCCTTGGTGCCCTTGCCCCGGTCCACAATGGTGATAATCAGTTTAAAATGTTCCACAGGCAGCCTCCTTATACGTCGTCGAACTCGATGATGTCCTCAGAGGACATGGTGGAGGCCTCGTCCTCGGTGACCTCCACGGTACGGCGCAGCTTCCATTGATAGACGGCGCCCAGGCATTGAATGGTGACCAGGGGCGTCATGGCCACCATGGCCACAATGCCGAAAGCGTCTGTCAGCACATTGCCGCCCAGGGCGCTGCAGGCGCCCATGGAGAAGGGCAGCAGGAAGGTGGCCGTCATCGGGCCGCTGGCCACACCGCCGGAGTCAAAGGCGATGGCCGTAAAAATCTTGGGGACCTTGCGGGAGAGGAGCAGGGCAATGGCATAGCCCGGCACCAGAAACCACAGAATGGAAATGCCCGTAAGCACGCGGGTCATGGCCAATCCCACAGAGAGGGCCACGCCGATGGAGAGGCTCAGATTCATGGCGCGCTGGGGAATGGCGCCGCCGGTGACCTCTTCCACCTGTTTGTTCAGCACATGGACCGCGGGCTCTGCCGCCACAATAAAGTAGCCCACTACCATGCCGATGGGAATGAGCACCCAGTTGTAGGGCAGCTCCGCAATCGTGCTTCCCAAGTAGTTGCCCGCAGGCATAAAGCCCACATTCACGCCGGTGAGGAACAGCACCAGCCCCACATAGGTGTAGGCAACACCCACCAAAAGGCGGATGAGGGCGTCTTTTTTCAAGTGAAGGGAAAAAATCTGGAAAAGCGCAAAGAAAACCACCACCGGCAGCAGGCCCAGCGCCACCTCGCTCATATATTCCGGGAAGCCCTCCAGAAACTGCATCCCGGCCTCCCGGGTGGTGAAGGTGTCGGTTACCGTAAAGGGCGTGTAAGAGATCTCTGTGCCGCTGAGGCAGAGCCCCATGATGAGCACCGCCAGAATGGGGCCAATGCTGCACAAAGCCACCATGCCAAAGCTGCTGTCCTCTGCCTGCCTGCCGCTGCTGTGGGCAGAAGCCACGCCAATACCCAGGGCCATGATAAAGGGCACAGTGATGGGCCCTGTGGTGACGCCGCCGGCATCAAAGGCCACGGCTAAAAACTCCTTGGGGACAAAAAGGGCCAGAAGAAAGACAAGAATGTAGAACGCCATCAGCAGGCTGTTAAGGGAGAATTTCTCCTTTAGGGTGTTTATCACCGAGATCACCAGAAACACGCCCACCCCCGCGGCCACGGTGAGGATGATGACCATGTCGGGCACAGCGGGCACTTGGTTTGCCAGCACCTGCAGGTCCGGCTCTGCCATGGTGATGAAGGCGCCAATCAAGAAGACAATGGGAAGAATGGGCCAGATAGAGCGCTTCCCCATCCGGACCACCTCGCCGCCTACGCCGTCTCCCATAGGCATCATCGCCATATCGGCGCCCAGAGAGAACAGCCCCATGCCCACAATGAGCAGAATGGCCCCCAGCAGGAACATCACCAGGGTGCCCACCGGCATTTCAGGAGCCAGGGTAAAGCTCAACAACAGCACAATGGCTGTGATGGGCATGACGGAGGATAAAGATTCCAAAGTTTTTGCTTTTAGATTTTTGCGCATCGCTACACTTCGCTTTCATAGGATTTTGCCCCGCTGACCCGGGGGATTGTAAAGTTAGGACGTATTCTCAGGGAGGGAAAATGCCCGCGCGCAAGGGCCCGCAGTCTCTATATAATATAAGTATACCAGAAAAATCCCTCCATGACCAGAAAAGCAGGAGGAAGATCTGCTTTTTCTCCCCCACCCCCCACTCTTTCAGGGAGGCGCCGCTGTGCACAGTCCGAAAAGTAGGACGGTCAATGAAAAAAGGCGCCGGGAAAAATCCCCAGCGCCTTTGCTGTTCTGCCTTCAAATGGTTCTGTTACAGTTCCTGGCGGCCTTCCATGGCCCGCTGCAATGTCACTTCATCGGCGTATTCCAGGTCGCCGCCCACGGGAATGCCGTAGGCAAGCCGGGTCACTTTAATGCCCAGCGGTTTGAGCAGCCGGGAAAGGTACATGGCAGTGGCCTCCCCCTCTACCGTGGGGTTGGTGGCCATGATGACCTCTTCCACATGGCTGTCCATGCGGGCCAACAGCTCCTTGATTTTCAGCTGGTCCGGCCCCACCCCGGAAAGGGGGGAAATGGCCCCGTGCAGCACATGGTACAGGCCGTTGTACTCCCCGGCCCTCTCCAAAGCGAACACGTCCTTGGGCTCCTCCACCACACAGATCAGGCTCTTGTCCCGGCTGTCGCTGCGGCACACAGGGCACAGCTCTTGGTCGGTCAGGTTGCAGCAGACCTTGCAGGTGTGAATCTCCTCATGGGCCTGCAAAATGGCTTGGGCAAAGCCCTGGGCCTCCTCCTTGCTCATGTCCAGCACATAATAGGCCAAACGCTGGGCAGACTTGTGCCCAATGCCAGGCAGGCTTTCAAACCGTTCCACCAGCACCTCCAGGGGAGGTACATGATACCCGCCGGCCATCTCAGAAGAGCCCCGGAATGTTCATCCCGCCGGAGATGGCGGTCATACGCTCCTCTTTTTCCTGGGCAGCGGCCCGCAGGGCCTCGTTGATGGCGGCGGTCACCAGGTCGCCCAGCATCTCCGCGTCCTCCGGGTCGATGACCTCGGGCTTGATCTCCACGGATTTCACTTCCATCTTGCCGGTGACGGTGGCTTTCACCGCGTCGCCGCCAGAGGTGGCCGAGTATTCTTTTTCCTCCAGCTCGTTGGAGACAGCTTCCATTTGCTCCTGCATTTTCTGGGCCTGGCGGGCCAGCTGCTGCAGATTGGAGGCGCCGCCTCCGCCGTAGCCCTGGGGCAGTCTTGCTTTCATATTCCGATCTTCCTTTCCGGCGTAATGCCGCTGTGTTTTTCTGGTATATAGGGACCCCTTTTCAATGGCTCAAAAGGGGATCTCCGCGTCTGTTAAGGGCGGGGGCCCCTCCTCTTCGGGCTCCGCAGCAGAGGGCTGCTGTGAAGCCTCAATCCGCAGGTCCACGCCCTGCTCCTGCGCACGGCGTTCCAGCTCGGCCAGGGGGTCGGCCCCGCCTTCTTGGGCGTCCTCCGCGCTGCGGCGGTAAGGGCCCAGGCGGTACACCCGGCCCGTCACCTGACGGATGGCTTCCCGCATCCTATCCCGCTGTTCCGGCCGCTTGAGCAGCTCGAAAGCCAGCTCCGGGGCGTCGATGAGCATGTACTCCCCGTTTACATAAGCCGCGGACCCGGCAAAGGCCATGGCCACGCTCTTGGTATCCCCGCGGATGCGCTGCAGGATCTCCGGCCAATCCCGGAACCGCTGGGCTCCCGCCGAGAGGGCGGCCACATCTACCGGGGACCGCTTGCGGGGCGTGGAAGGCCTCTCCTGCTTGGGCGGCGGGGCGGGCTCCGGCTCCCGGGGACCCTGGTCTTTCATGGGGGCAGGCTGTGCCGGGGGCGCCGCTTCAGGAGCGGGGGCCGGAGAGACGGCTTCTTCCCGCGCAGGGGGCGCCGGGCGCTCCGCCGGCGTTACCGCCGGGGCTGGCGCCTCTTGTGGGGGAGAGGGGGTCGCCACCCGCCGGGGCGCCCCGTTCTCCAAGGCCTCTAAGCGGCGGAGAAGGGCCTCGGGCGTGGTGTCCAGCTCAGGGCTGCACAGCCGCACGAAAGCCATCTCCAGCTCTGCCCGCTGGTTGGCATAGCGCATTCGGTGCAGGGTTTCCTCAAAGGTGTCCAGCCCGTGGAGGATGGTGGAAAGGCTTAGGGTCAGCGCCTGCCCGGTCATCACCTCCAGCTCCTGGGGGGAGCACAGCACCAGCCGGGAGGCGTCCTTCATGGTTTTAATGAGCATCAGCCCCCGAAAGTACTCCGCCAGCTCCTGGCACAGCCGGGTCATATCCTTGGACTCCCGGTGCAGGCTGTCCAGAGTCTCCAGGGCGTGGGCAGCGTTCTGCCCCACAATGTCCTGGGCCAGGGCGGCCAGGTAGTCCCGGGCCGCCACCCCAGCCGTCTGGTTGACCACCTCCAGGGTCACATGCCTGTCCCGCCCCAAACACTGGTCCAGCAGGGAGAGGGCGTCCCGCATGGCCCCATCGGCGATCCGGGCGATGAGCAGGGCCGCGTCGTGGTCCAGCTGAGAGCTCTCCTTCTCCGCCACCTCTTCCAGCCGCCCGGCGATGTCCTCAGGGGCAATGCGCTTGAAGTCGAACCGCTGGCACCGGGAAAGAATGGTGGGCAGCAGCTTGTGGACCTCTGTGGTGGCCAAAATAAAGATGACGTGGGCAGGGGGCTCCTCCAGGGTCTTTAGCAGGGCGTTGAAGGCCGAGGGGGAGAGCATGTGGACCTCGTCGATGATGTACACCCGGTATTTTGCCGTGGCCGGGGTGAAGTTGGATTCCTCGATGAGGGAACGGATGTTGTCCACGCCGTTGTTGCTGGCGGCGTCGATCTCCACCACGTCCAAAATGGACCCCTCTTCCAACCCCTTGCAGATCTCGCACTGGCCGCAGGGGTCGCCGTCCTTGGGGTGCAGGCAGTTGACCGCCCGGGCCAGGATCTTGGCGCAGGTGGTCTTGCCCGTCCCCCGAGAGCCGGTGAACAGGTAGGCGTGGGCAATGCGCCCCCGCATCACCTCGTTTTGCAGGGTGAGGGTCACTTGGGGCTGACCCACCACGTCGGAAAAGAATTGGGGCCGGTATTTCCGGTAGAGCACCTTGTACATGGGGCAGCCTCCTTTCCCTGAAAAAAGCTCCGTATAAAACACAGGGCAGAAGCCCGGTGCCATATGGGAACGGACAGGCGACCTGCATCGCCCGGGAACATCCGCTTAATGCTGCTCGGTTCCCCGCCTGACATGGTTCGCGGCGTCCCGCCGCGCAGACCTGCCCGCTCCCATATAATACCGTGTTCCACCCTTGAAAAAGCTGTGGCCGCAAAACACGCGCCTTGTAACGAAAAGCGGCTTGCGCCGCGCCCGTTTTTTTATTATACCAGAACCTGTTCAAAAAAACAAGAGGAAGCCGCACAGGGAACTTTGCCCGGTTGTGCGCCTGTGCTCTCATTATACTGGAAGTCCCTTGAAAAGACAAGAGAAACTTGCTATCATAAATGGGAATCTGTGTAAAGAAGGGAGAAGCTGCCATGAAGCTGCGGAAAGCCGCGCTGACAGATGGAGACGCCGTTCTGGCCCTGTACCGGGAGGCCCAGGCCTTTTTGGCCGCTCAGGGCATCGACCAGTGGCAGGATGGCTACCCCAATCGGGAGACCTTCCTGGCGGATGTGGGCCGGGGGGAGAGCTGGGTCCTGGAGGAAGGGGGCCAAGTGGCGGCCACCGCCTGCCTGGGCCTGGGCCGGGAGCCCACTTACGACATCATCTATGAAGGCGCCTGGGGCACAGAGGCCCCGGAGTACGCCTTCCTCCACCGCATTGCCGTGTCCGGCGCCTGCAAGGGGAAAGGGGTTCCATCCCTGTTCTTCCAGGAGCTGGAGCGCCAGGCCCGAGAGCGGGGCCTGCCCTGCCTGCGGGGGGATACCCACCGGGAGAACAAGATCATGCAGCGTGTCATGGAGAAAAACGGCCTGTCCTACCGGGGCGTCATCTACCTGGAGGATGGGGGAGAGCGCCTGGCCTTTGAAAAGGTGCTGTAAAAGAAAAGGGCGCAGTGCACCGCGCACCACGCCGTAAAAAGCTCTTATTTCAGCCGCACATATTTCTGGGGGGAGGAGTTCCCATCCTTCTTCATGTCCCGGATCTCAAACATGTCCAGGCTCTCTAAGAAGGGGGTCAGCTTGGAAAAGCCGAAGTTCCGCACGTCGAAGTCCGGGTAGCGCTTGTCCAGCAGGTTGCCGATCTTCCCAATGATGATCCAGTCATCCTCGTCAGAGTTCTCCCGAACGATGGTCCGCAGGGCCCGGCGGATGGTGCGCAGGCTGGTGCGGGGCTCCTCAATCTCCTCCTGCTGCTGGCGCTTGGGCTCGGCCTTCTGCTCCTTTTCGGGCTTGGGCTCCTCCTTGGCCTTTTTCGCCGCGGCCGTCTTCTTCTGGGGGGCCTTTTTCTGGGGGGCCGCTTTCTTGGCGGGCTCCGGCTTGGGGGCGGGGACCTCCTCCGGCTCCTCCTCGTCGGCGGCGGAGAGGATGTCCAGGTATTTGAACTTGTTGCAGGCCGCGATAAAGGAGTTAGGGGTCTTGCTCTCTCCCATGCCAATCACCGTCATGCCGGACTCCCGCAGCCGGGCGGCCAGCCGGGTGAAGTCGCTGTCCGAGGACACCAGGCAGAAGCCGTCCACCTTGCCGGAGTAGAGAATGTCCATAGCGTCGATGATCATGGCGGAGTCGGTGGAGTTTTTCCCCGTGGTGTAGCTGTACTGCTGGATGGGGTTGATGGAGTTGTCCAGCAGCACGCTTTTCCAAGAGATGAGGGAGGGGTTAGTCCAGTCCCCGTAAATGCGCTTGTAGGTGGCGATGCCATCCTTGGAGATTTCGTCCAAGATGATCTTGATGTATTTCACAGAAACGTTGTCCGCGTCGATCAACACGGCGAACCGGTTGTCGCTTGCCATATAAAGCTCCTCTCTGCGGGGCGGCGCCCCGTTGCGAAATGGGTTCTTTCTCCTGTTTAGTATACCGCAAATCCAGAGGGAGCGCAAATCAATTTGTGAAAAGAGGTCCTTTTCTATGTCCATCCAACAGGTAAAGTCCTATTTCCAGCAGTTCGGCATGGAGTC
Organism: Acutalibacter sp. LFL-21; assembly: GCF_025630755.1. Classification (NCBI taxonomy): domain Bacteria; kingdom Bacillati; phylum Bacillota; class Clostridia; order Eubacteriales; family Acutalibacteraceae; genus Acutalibacter; species Acutalibacter sp. LFL-21. The sequence continues at coordinate 197,229 of NZ_JAOTNT010000005.1, forward strand.
CCGGGTGCGGGAGCTGCCAGAGTCCAGCGCCACCGTGGAACTGGCCGCCCAGGCCCTGGGCACCCAGCCCGCCCGCATCGCCAAGACACTCTCCTTCCTGGTGGGGGAGGAGCCCATCCTCATTGTGGCCGCCGGGGATGTGAAAATCGACAACGCCAAGTACAAGGCCCGCTTTCACCAAAAGGCCAAGATGCTCTCTCCCGCCCAGGTGCTGGAGCTCATCGGCCATCCGGTGGGCGGCGTGTGCCCCTTCGCCGTGAAAGAGGGGGTGCGGGTCTTTCTGGATGAGAGCCTGAAGCGGTTCCAGACGGTGTTCCCCGCCTGCGGCAGCGGCAACTCTGCCATCGAGCTGACCCTCTCTGAGCTGGAGCAGTACTCCGGCTTTGAAGAATGGGTGGATGTGTGCAAGTCCCCGGAGGGCTGAGGGGGAAAATAGAAAACCGCGCGGGCCATTCAAAAGCTCGCGCGGTTTTTCGTTTTAGCTGCCGGCGTCCTCTTGCAGGCGGGATTCCACCGCCGGGGGAGAGGGGCTGGGCTCCACAGCGGCCTCGCCGTACTGATAGGCTTCCAACTGGGTGCCGAAGACCTCGTCCGCCTGGTGGTAGTAGGCGCGCTGGATGTCCTCGATGAGCACCTGGCCCGTCTCCACGTCCACCAGTTCCAGGCGGGTGAATTCAATGCCCGCGGTGTTGTACACCCTGAATTGCATCCGCTTGTAGGTCTGCCCTCCCTGAATGGTGGGGGAGGCGATGATATCCGCCCGGTAGCTGCCGTTTTCGTCCTCATAATAGGCCAGCTCCGTGCCGTCGCCGGTCTCCTCATAGGAGTTGTACTCGTTCTGGGGGTGGGAGTAGGCGATGCACACCAGGGTGTCCCCGCTGTAACAGTACACCGCCACAGGGTGGTAGTCCAGGTCCGGGGTGAACAGGGCCACCTGCAAGGGGTCCCCATAGAGGCTGGGATCGGCGCAGATGTAGCCGTTCACCGGCGTGGGGGTGCGGTCCTCCTTCAGGCTGTTGGCCAGGGACAGCTTCTCCAAGCCCTGGTCCCGATAGTGCTGGCTGGCGTAGACCTGGCGGGTTTCCAGGTCGATGGTGAACTCCGCCACCACCCGGTTGTTTGCAATGGTCGCTCCCTCCTCTGTGGAATAGGGGGGATACTCGTACAGGGTCAGCACCACATAGGGCACATCTTCCGCCGGGGCGACAAAGGTGCCCACGCCGGTGTAGGGCCCCGCGTAGTAGACGTCCTCCAGGCTGTTGGGGGACCACTCCACAGAACTGTCCTGCAGCAGGTCCCCCTCAGGGGTGGAGAGCAGGGGGTAGATCCCCAGGGGAGCGGCGCTGGTGGCAAAGTCCGCCTCCTCGGCGGGGGTCAGCATGGTGTAGCTCATGCGGCCGAAGAAGGGAACCTCCACGGAGAAGCGCAGGTTGGTGGGAGTGCTCTCCACCCACTGGAGGGACACGCCGTTGTCCTCCACGGGTGGCTCCTCCGCCAGGGTGTTCCACAGGAAATTGCGGGAGGTGTCCGCCGTGACGCGGAAGTCCAGCTGGTAATCCGGGAGGGAGACCAGCCCGCTGGAGCCCCCTGTCAAACAGGAAAGGGAGAGGGACACCTCCATCTCCTGGCTGTGAGAGAGTTTGTGGGGCAGCTTTGCCACCCACTCCGCCCGATACAGGCTGCTGCCGTCGTCACTGGCCTCCTCCAGGGTGAAGACGCGGATCTCCAGCGGTGTGACCAGTTCCGCGGCAGCGCCGTCCACTGTCACCTGGAAGGTCTCTGAGTCCTCCATATAGGGTTCTGTCTGGGTGAAGAGGAACTCCTCCTGCTGCCACGCCGGGTCGGACAAGCGCGCGGTCATGCACAGGTGCAGGTAGATCCCGTCGCTCCAGGCGTCCTCCACGGTGAAGCTGTCGTCGGTGCCCTCCACGTCGTTCTGCACGGAGACCGGCTGGAACGGGGCCCGCTCCTCCGCCTGCTGTTCCTCCAGCTGGCTGGGGTCCTGGGGGATGGGGGTGGGTGTGGGCAGGCTGTGGTTTTCCGTCTCTTGGGGCAGGTCCACCGTGCCGTTGAGCTGCTGAAACAGCTGGCCCACGCCGGGCAGGCTTTCCATCAGGCCGGGGTTTGCCCGGTTGAGGCCGAAGGCCCCCGCCGCCACCAGCACGGCGCAGGCCGCCAGGGTGGCGCAGGCCCGGGCAAAGGTCCGCAGGGGGCGGGCCTTCACCGGCAGCTCATCGGGCAGGCTGTCAAAGGCGTCCTGCACCGCTTGCAGATAGGACTGGGGCGGCTGTTCCACCTGGAGCTGCTGCGCCAGGTGCCGTTTGAACTGCTTATCCCGCTTCAGGTCATTTTTTCCCATGACGCGCCACCACCTTTCCCTGCTCCCGGCCCTCATAGGCCTGCCGGAATTTCTGCCGCCCGTGGACCAGCCGCTGTTTCACGGCCCCCTCGCTGATGCCCAGCGTCCCGGCAATGTCCTTCACCGAGATATCGTTGAGATAGTAGAGGGTGAGCACCAGCCGGTCGTTTTCCCCCAAGTCGTTCAGTGCCTGCTGCACGTCAAGCGAGGTCTCCCGCTCGTCGGCCCGGCCCTCTTCGGGCACCACCTCCAGGGGCACCAGCCCCTTCTGCTGCCGCAGCAGGTCATAGCAGCAATTTATCAAAATGCGGGTCAGCCAGGTTTTAAAGTACTTTGGCTGCCGCAGGTCGCTCAATTTGTAAAAGGCTTTGCAAATGGCCTCCTGCACCGCGTCCTCCACGTCCTCTTCCCGGTGGAGGATGGCCTTAGCCGCCCGGTACAGCGCCAGCTGGTTCTCCTCGATCAGGTCCATAAAGGCGGCTTTGTCGCCCCGCTGGGCCCTGCGTACCAATCGCTCCACAACATCCTCCTTCTCCCTTCGGGGCCCAAAACCCCGAGATGTTCCCCGTTCACAGCATTAGACGGCCCACCCCCGCAAAAGGTGAGCCGCCCCGAAAATCTTCTTGGCATATTTCCCATTTCGGTGGCCGGGCAGGCCCCTCTCTCAGTATGGCTCGAAGCACAGGTTCAAATCCACGCTGCCGGAGATGCCCGGAACAGTGCCGCTGGCAGAGTACTGCCACAGGCGGAAGCCATAGTACAGGCTGGGGGCGGGCTGATACTCCGCGTACCACAGCGCGTAGTCCTTCAGCTCCTCCAGGTTGAAGGTGTTGTAGGCCATCGTCTTGTTGGTGTAAACGCAGGCCGTGTAGCCGTTCTTTTCAATCTGCTGGCAGAAGGCCAGGGCAAAGCGGGTCACTTTCTCCCCGGATATATCATAGGCGCGCAGGTCCTCTGCGGGCAGCTCCTCGCTGGGGATGGGGGTCTCCCAGTCGAACACCACCGGATAGGCAAGCTCCCGGCCGTTCAAAGTCTGAAGCACGAAGTTGGCCTCCTCCCGGGCCTCCTCCTGGCTGACGGCCTGGGAGAAGAAGTAGACCCCCACCTGCAGCCCGGCATCCACAGCCCCCTGATAGTTCTGCTCGAAGGTGGCGTCCACATTCAGGCCCCCTTCCGTCATGCCCCGGTAGCCCACCCGCAGGATGGCGAACTCCACTCCCGCGCCGCGCACCGCCTGCCAGTCGATATCCCCCTGGTGTTCAGAGACATCCACGCCCAGCACGGCCCCCGGGTATTGGATGAAGCCGTTTTGCTCGGCAAAACCCTCGGTGTCATACTCGTTGAGGGGGTAGTCAAACTTGGGGACATACCTCTCCCCCTCATAGAGGTCGCTGACCAAAAGCTGGTTCTCCGGGGCTTGGGGCTCCGAGGCTTCCGGCTCCCCGCCGCCTATCAGAGAGATCACCACCGCCCCGGCTACCACCACCAGGGCCACCAGGGCGCTCAGGCCCATCCACCGCAGGCGGTTGGGTTCATTTGCACTGTGCTTTGCCATAGCTCCTCCTTTTTCCTGGGGCGCGCTTCCCGCGCCTGAAAACCATAAGGCCCGCCTCCCGGGGAGGCGGGCCGCCTGTGTCAGCCGTATTGCTTTAAGGAAAGGGTGATGGGCACGCTGCCAGAGATGCCTGGCACGCTGCCCTCTTGGGTATACTGCCACATTGCGAAGTCGTAGTAAAAGCCGGGAACCGAGGCGTACTCGGCGTACCACATGTCGTAATTTGCCAGCTGGGAAAGGTCCAGATCCTCATAGGCAAAGGACTTGGCCGCGTAATAACAGGGGGTGCGGCCGGCCATCTTCACCTTGTTGCAGAAGGCGTTGATAAACCCGGTAATCTGCTCTCCGTTGCACTGGATCGTGCGGGAACTCTGGTCCTTGGTGCCGTCGTCGTTGTAGTCATATTCCCAGAAAATGGCAATGGGGTAAGTCACTTGATAGGTCTGGATCTGCTCCAGCACAAAGGTGGCCTCTTCCTCGGCTTCCTCGTTGCTGATGGCCTTTGAATAGAAATACACCCCCACGGGGATGCCCGCCTCCGTGGCGCCGGTGATGTTCTCCACAAACTTGCTGTCCAGCACGATCTGGCCTTTTTCATTGCCCCGGTAGCCCACGCGGATCATGGCGAAGTCCACGCCGTTTTCCGCCACCTGGGCCCAGTCAATATCCCCGTTTTTGTAATTGACGTTGATGCCCACAAGAGAGGTCCCCTCTGTGTAGGTCATCACCCCGTTGCTGGCCTGGAACGCCGTGGGGTTGTAGTCGTTGACGGCGATATCATACCCGGGAATGGTCATCTGCCCGTCGTTCAGGTCGTTGACCAGCAGGGTGCCGTCCGCGTTGCGCTCCAGCACCTCCACCGAGCTGTCCCGCGGCCCCCTGGCCAGAATGACGGCGGAGACCGCTACAATGACCGCCACCAGAATCAAGGTGGCTGCCAGGAAAAGATTGCGTTTTTTCAGAGTGTCCATATACCTCCCGCTCCTTTTTCAAAAAATACCGAAGGGCAAGGCCCAAAGGGCCGAAGGGTCCGTTCAAGAAGTTCTTGTCACATTATACATGAAACTTGTCGAAAAGGCAACTGGGAACAGGCGTTTCCTCCCATTTCCAGCCTTGCTGGAATGAAAATTTTTTGTTACAATGAAGCCTTGAAGGCCAATGGGAAAGGAGTGGGGGCTCTGTGCAGGCGCAGGAGCTGACGCTGGAAGAACTGAAACAACTCTATCAATCCCGCATTTCCCGGGATTTCGTCCCCAATGAGCTGCGCCCCTGGGGGAACATGCGCGCTCTGGCCCTGCGGGGGGCTTACCGGGCGTTTGCCTATCGGGAGAAGGGGGCCGTTCTGGCCTATGGGATCTTTGCCCACTGCCCTGGGGCGGCCCTGCTGGACTATCTGGCCGTGGACCCGGCCTTGCGGGGCAGGGGCCTGGGCACCCGCTTCTTCCAAGCGCTGCAGGGGGCTGCCAGGCAGCTTGGCGCGCCTTTTTTCCTCATTGAGGCAGAGAGCCTGGAGAGCGCGCAAACCCCAGCGGAGAAGGAGGTCCGCCGCAGGCGCATCCAGTTTTACACCCGCTGCGGCTGCCGGGAGACCGGGATTTTCTCCTTCCTGTTTGGGGTGGAGTATCAAATTCTGCTGTTTCCCCTGGAGGGGGAACCCGGCCGGGAGCAGGCCAGGGCCGCCTTGGAGAGCCTCTACCGCCTGCTGTTCCGTGTTTCGGCAGGCGCCTCGAAGAGGGCGCCGCGCCCGGTGTGCCGCATCTATGAAAAAGGCGGAGCCCCGGGAGAAAATAAGGGGTTTTACATGGATTTGCTTTGACTTTTTCCGGCTGGGGGGATATAATGAGATGATTAAAGATCTCTTTAGAGGAAGGAGGCTTGGCCATGGAACCCCCGAAGCAAGCGCAAGAACGGCAGCTGCCGCCCCATTTTTCTCGGGAATTGGGCCGGGCCATTACCTTTTTAAGCCGCGGCCGCAAGCGCTTCATGGCGGAACGCCTGCGGGAGCTGGGCTTTTCCGGCGCCATGTACCTGATTTTGCTCCATTTGGAGCACCACCCCGGCGCTACCCAGGACAGCATTGCCAACCATCTGTTTATCGACAAATGCAATGTGGCCCGGCGCACCAAAAAGCTGGAAACCCTGGGCTACCTTTACCGGGAGACCAACCAGAACGACCGGCGGGAAAACCACCTGTACCTGACGGACAAAGGCCGGGAGCTGGTGCCCACCATCCGGGAATATTTGGGCCAGTGGGGGCGCTCCATCACCGCGGACTTGACGGACACAGAGTGCGCGGACCTGTTAGCCCTTCTGACCAAGATGACCGGCCAGGACCGAAAATGACATAGCATGGAAAAAGCCCGTTCCCAAGCTGGGAGCGGGCTTTTTTGACGGCAGCCGCGGGGGCTGCCTTTTTGCTTTTTTTCGGGAGAATTAGAGCAGCGCCGGACCCCATTGCAGCCACAGCCTCCACAGGGGAGGGAGGTTCCGCCGCAGGGCGTCTTCCAGCAGGAGAGCTTCCCTTTGGAAGGGCTGCAACTCCTCCTGTGAGAGGGTGTGTTGGCTGAAGCGTGCCTTCAGGGCCAGGCTTTCCAGCTCTTGCGGCAGTTCCCGCCGCCAGGCGGGCAGATGGGCCAGGGCCGCCTGCTGCAGCCCCAGAATGTGGGCATACAGGGCCAGGGCTGCCTGGTTTCTGTCAGGCTGCGCGAAGCGCCTGTTCCGCCGGGCCAATATCAGCCTGCGCCGGAACAAAAGAGCTCCCAGCAGCAGGAGAAGCCCTCCTGCTGCCCCGGCGGCAGCGCCCCAGGCCCGGCCGCTGGTTCTGCCTCCTGCTGCGGGGGCCCCTCCCGGGGCGGAAGAGGGGGAGGCGCTGGGGCTGGGCTCCGCGGAGGGCGAAGCAGAGGGGGACGCCGCGGGAGAGGCGGACGGAGAGGGAAGGGGCGTGGGCGTGGGGGTGGGGGACGCGGCCTCCGGAGTGGGGGCTGCCGGCTCCGCCACAGGCCGGGCGTCCTCCGAAGCGGCAGGGGCGTCCGGCCCGGCGGGAGTCACCTCTACCGGGATCCACCCGGTGCCGCCCATGTAGATCTCCACCCAGGCGTGGGCGTTGTAGTCGGGAACGTCCACCCAGCCTTCCTCGCCGGAGGGCACCGCATACCCCTCCGCGTACCGGGCGGGAACCCCCGCTGCCCGGAACAGGGCCACCGCCGCCGTGGCAAAGTGGACGCAGTACCCCTGGCGGCTTTGAAACAGGAAGTACTCCACAAAGTCCTGCCCCTCCGGCAAGCTGGGCGGGGAGAGGGTGTACACGCACTGGGCCGCCAGGGTGCTGGCGATCTGCTGGGCCAGCATCAGGGGGGAGCTGTCACTGACCGAGAAGCCGTTGCCCACCGTCAGCACCAGGTGGTTGTCCAACAGGTACTGCTCCAGGGTCTGCCGCAGGCTGTCAGGCAGCTGGGTGTAGTGCTCGTAGACAAAGCGGTTGTAGGCTTCCAGCGAGCGGGCCAGGTCCTGCTGCTCCGGGCTGAGGTACCCGATCAAGCTGGAGGGGATGGTCCATCTCTCCACCTCCTCCAGGGAGAGGGATTCCCCCTGGGAGCCGGGCATCTCCTGGGAGAGGGTCTCCATAAATTCCCGCATGTCGGTGGATGCCACCACCTGTTCCCAACTGGAAAACTGTCCCGTTGCCAGCAGGGAGCCGGCATAGGCGTTGGCCACGGCGGAAGAGGCCCGGCCGGAATAGGTCATCACAAAATCGGTCCTGCCCCAGGCCTCCACCTCATAGCTGCGGGTGCCGCTGAAAAACCGGGGGGACTGGAGGAAGCCGTCCTCCACATACTCCATGGATTCCGGGTCCACACTCTCTGCGGTCAGCCCATAGGGAAGGTACAGGCACCGGGGGCTGGCCCCCACATTCTCCACAGAAAGGGTGTAGGGGATGGAGGCGCGGGTGGTGGAGTAATTGCCGAAGCCTTCCTGGAACAGATCCGCCAGGGTTTGGGGATGTGTGCCGTTCAGCAGCTCTTCCAGCTGGGCCTCGTCCTCCTGGGAAAGGCGCTCCCAGCTATGGCCGGTGTACACGCTGCCGGCAAAGCTCTTTAAGTAGTCCTTTTCCCCGTTGACAAACTCTTCCCGCTGCGAATCCCCCCAGTCATATTTCACCCGCAGCACCGTTTCCCCCGTGTAGCTGCGGGTTCCCAGGGCGTCCAGGTTTACCCGGCCGTTGCCGCTGCCCACGCCGCCCCGCAGGGCCGCTTGGATTCCAAATCCCTGCGTCAGGCCGTCCCGCAGGTCGGCGGCAATTTGGGGCCGCTGGTAGGCGCCTTGAGGAAACAGCAGGGATGCCAGCCCCATGCACAGGATGCCGGCCCCCAGCACGGTGAGCAGCATGGCGGGCCGGGCGGCCGCGGTGCCTGCGGCGTGAAAGCGGCCGCCCTCCTCCAAAAGCCGGTGGCGGCGGCCCAGGGTGGGGGCTGTCAGCAGCAGCGCCAGCCAGAACAGCAGCAGTGCTCCCAGATACAGCCCCGGGGGGACCAGGGAGATTATCATGGGGAACAGCAGCATCAGCCCAGAGAGGAGAAAGGCCCCCAGGCAGCTTCTTTTCCCCACCAGAAACCACCCCAGAAAGAACAGAAAGGGGAAGGTGAGCAGGCAGAAAAACACCGTGCACTGCCTCTCCATCACAGAGGGGGAAAGGGTGTCCACCGCCAGGGAGGGCAGGGCTATGCCGAATTTCTCGCTGTATGCCTGCAGCACCCTGTTTACTGTATGGGCGCAGCCCTGCACCAGATCCCGGAAGAAAAGGGCAACCACCCCCACCCATAGGCCGATCAGCGCCAGAGAAACCGCCCAGGGCTGGTTCTTCACCAGAAAGAGGAAAAGGCAGGCCAGCAGGCAGGCGATGCCGCACAGCGCCGCGGGGACCGGGGCCACCGGCACCTGGAATGCTCCAAAAAAGCAGCCTAAAGCCCCCAGGGTGCCCAGCAGCAGCAGCGCGCCGTAAAAGAGCCACTGCGAGAGGGCCCCGGGTTCCGCGCTGAGAATGCGGGGCTTGTCCAGCAGGGCTTCCCCTGCCTCTCGATTCCGTTTCAATGCCATGGAGCGCCTCCTTTCCGCGGCGTTACAGTGCCATCCCGTTCAGCTCCTGGGCGGCCTGCCCGGGCTGTACCCGGCGGGCTTCCTTCCCGGCGAGGGCGGGCCCTCTCTCCGCCTCCGGGTCTGTGTAGAGGATGCTGAGCCGCGCGCTGGGCCATTTCAGCTTTACCGCCTCTAAAACCGTCTCTTGTGGCTGGCAGCAAAGGTAAATCACATGGGAAATCCCCGAAGGCAGGTCCTCCTGCCGCGGTGTGGGCAGAGAGGCATGCCCTCCCGAGGCAAGGAGCTCCTTCCACAGGGGAAGCAGGTCCTCCGGGCCCACCACTTCCCGGCAGTGGAGCACCTGGGCGGAGGGTTCCCAGTAAGCGGCCCGGTGGGCCACCTCTTCCTCCGCCAAAAAGCTGGAGAGGCTGGCAAAGGCGTCCAGCAGGGCGTCAGCCTCTGTGCCTGTGCCATTCAGGTCCAGCAGGAACAGCCGGTGGTCCGAGAGGGGCAGGCCCAATTCCTTCACCAGGGGGCGGCCCAGCTTTTGAGAGAGCTTCCAGTGGATGCGGGAGAGCCGGTCCCCTTCCCGCCAATCCCGCAGGGCGAACAGCTCGGTGGGGTCGTCCCCCGGCTTTGTCTGGGAGTAGCGCTCCCCCTCGCTGTCGGGCACGCTGCTCTCCTGCAGCTCCAGCACCAGGGGGTGGACGGCGGGCCAGAAAAAGGCGGCGGCCTCTTGCCGGGGGTTGTGCAGCAGCGGCAGGGAGAACAGCCCCAGGTAGTCGCTGACCCAGGCCCGCTCCATCCGGCACAGCAGCTGGCCGCAGGCCCGGGAGGAGAGCTGGTGCTCCAGCACCTGGGGCAGGGGAGAGGCGCTGATGGAAAAACGCTCCTGTTCCCGCTGGCCGGTCAGGGTGTTCTCCACCGACAGCCGCACCCGGATGCGGCCGCTGGAAAAGGGGGTGACATTCCACACCCGCAGCCGCAGGGGGATATTCTCCCCCTTGCGGGCGCAGGGCACGCCCGAGGCCCCTGCCCCTCCGGCGGAAAGGACCGCCCGCGCCCCCAGCATCCCCGGCAGGGACACCGCCAGGGAAACAAAGGGGAGCAGCAGGGACAGGCTGGACACATAGAGGGAGAGGTACCCGTCGTAGCAGATGAAAAACAGGCCGGTGCAGGCCAGCAGCGCCAGGTAACAGAGCCGGTTCTTCCACATGGGGGCTCCCTCCTTTCCAAATTCCTGGGCAGATGGGTGGGCGCGGTGAAAAATGTTTAGAAAGGCAGGCCCCTCAGCCCACGGCTTTGGGGCTGGGGACAGACTCCCACACCTCGTCCAGCAGGGCGTGGGGGGTCCGGCCGCTGAGCCGTGCCTGGGGGTCCGGCACAATGCGGTGCTCCAAGGCGTTGTAGTAGAGCAGCCGGATGTCCTCGGGGATGATATAGTCCCGCCCCGCCATCCAGGCGGAGGCCCGGCAGGCCCGCACCAGGGCCCCGCCGGCCCGGGGGCTGGCGCCCATGCGGATGAGGGGGTGCTCCCGGGTGGCGGCGCACAGCTGTGCCACAAAGCGGTACAGCTCCTCCGCCACATGGACCTGGGCCACTTCCTCCTGCATCTGCAGCACCTCCTCCAGGGTGGCCACCCGGCGGATGGAGTCCACGGGGCGGCCGCCCTCGGTCTGCTTTAGAATCAGCACCTCCTGCTCCAGGGAGGGGTAGCCGATGGACAGCCGCAGCATGAACCGGTCCAGCTGAGACTCTGGCAGGGGTTGGGTGCCTGCGGTGCCCAGGGGGTTCTGGGTGGCGATAACCGTGAAGGGCCGGGGCAGGGGGTGGCTCACGCTGTCCACAGTGACCTGGCCCTCCTCCATGGCTTCCAGCAGGGCGCTTTGGGTTTTGGCGCTGGTGCGGTTGATCTCATCAGCCAAAAAGAGGTTGCACAGGGCTGCGCCGGGCCGGTAGGTAAAGCCCCCCGTGTCCCGGTCCCACACAGAGAAGCCCACCACGTCGGCGGGCATCACCTCGGGGGTGAACTGCACCCGGTTGTATTGCAGGCTCATGGCTTTGGAAAAGGCCAGGGCCAGGGTGGTTTTTCCCACGCCGGGGTTGTCCTCCAGCAGGATGTGCCCCCGGGCCAGAATGGCCATGAGCACCTTGCAGACCACAGTGTCCTTTCCCAGAATGGCTTTACGCACCTCGCTGATGACAGCCAGGGCCTTGGGCTGTAACATATCGCTTTCCCTCCGATCTTCCGTGCCCCGCGCGGGCCGGGCATTGCAAAGCAGCATGCAGATAGTATACCATAATGGGCCGGGGATGAACAGGGGAAGAGGCTCTTTTTGTCAGGGCCTTCTGTGCTCTGCTGGGGAAGAGGAAAAATGTCGAAGGGTTTTTGTGAAAAACGCTTGACAAACCCCGGGGAGAATGATATAGTGAAGCTGTATTCTGATAGCGCGTAAAGATGGACTCACAGCTTTGTAAGTCATTTAGGACTGTCTGAATGGCTTATCTGAACTGTGAGCTTTTTTAATCCGGGGGTCTCCTTCTTCGGTGAAGCCTTTCAAACGCCGGGCAACCGGCGGCCGGTGCTGCTAGCATGATACGATCTTATCTCTAGGAGGTGCCGATTTATGAACGGTACAGTTAAGTGGTTCAACGCAGAAAAGGGCTATGGCTTCATCTCCAACGATGAAGGCGGCGACGACGTGTTTGTGCATTTCTCCGCCATTGTGGCCGACGGCTTCAAAACCCTGGAAGAGGGCCAGAAGGTCACCTTCGAGACCGAGCCCGATCCCAAGAACAGCTCCAAGCTGCGGGCTGTGAATGTCCAGAAGATCTGAACATCCCTTTGAAAACAGGCGGGGCCGGTTCTCCTTGGAGAGCCCGGCCCTTGCTTTTTTAAAAAAAGTTCTTGACAACGCCGGTTCCATCCGTTATAATAATCAAGCGCTGAAAAACAGCGGCAATTGTGCGGGAGTAGCTCATCTGGTAGAGCGCCACCTTGCCAAGGTGGAGGTAGCGAGTTCGAGCCTCGTCTTCCGCTCCAAATGGGACGGACCTTTTGGGTCCGTCTTTTTTTGTTCCCGAAAGGAATAGCGCGTTTTTTCAAAATCCCTCTTGTCCGTACAATTCCTTTGTGCTATGATGGGCCCAGACCTGGATCGTTCCAGAAGGGAGAGAGTGGATATGAAGATGAGCCGCGAAGTGCCGGTGACGGCCTTCCAAGGGGGCGAGGGCCTTCTGCCCGCCTATCAAAGGCTGGTGCGGGAGAAGGTCATCCCCTATCAATACCAGGTGCTGGAGGATAAACTGGAAGGCGTGGAGAAGAGCCATGCCCTGGAGAACCTGCGCCTGGCCGCCCAGAAGAACCGGGGAGAGGCCCTTTCCGGGGAGTTTTACGGCATGGTGTTCCAAGACAGCGACGTGGCCAAGTGGCTGGAGGCGGCCGCCTATTCCCTGGGCCAGTGCCCCGACCCCGCCCTAGAGCGGGAGGTGGACAGCGTGGTGGAGCTGCTCGCCCAGGTGCAGCAGGAGGACGGGTATTTGAACTCCTACTTCACCGTCAAAGAGCCGGACCGGAGGTGGACCAACCTGCAGGAGGCCCACGAGCTCTACTGTGCGGGCCACCTGATGGAGGCCGCCTGCGCCTACTATGAGGCCACCGGCAAGGACCGCTTTTTGAAGATCATGGAGAAAAACGCCGGCTGCATCTACAGCCATTTTATGGAGGAATGCCCCCAGGGCTACTCCGGCCACCCGGAGGTGGAGCTGGCGCTGCTGCGGCTGTACCGGGCCAGCGGCAACGAGAAGTACAAGGAGCTGTGCGCCCATTTCCTAGAGGTGCGGGGCCAGTCCCCCAACTACTTTATTGAGGAAAAGGCCCGCCGGGGCTGGAACGTGTGGGGCCCCACCGGCAACGACGCCAACGATACCGACTACACCCAGAGCACCCTTCCCGTGCGGGAGCAGAAGGACGCCGTGGGCCACGCCGTGCGGGCGGTGTACCTGTACACGGCCATGGCGGACCTGGCCGGGGAGACCGGGGACCAGGGCCTTGCCAAGGCCTGCCGCGCCCTGTGGGAGAGCGTCACCCACCGGCAGATGTACGTCACCGGGGGCATTGGCTCCACCGTGCTGGGAGAGGCCTTCACCGTGGATTACGACCTGCCCAACGCCACCGTCTACGCGGAGACCTGCGCTTCCATCGGGCTGATCTTCTTTGCCCGGCGGATGCTCCAGCTGGAGGCCAAGGGCGAGTACGCCGACGTGATGGAGCGGGCCCTGTACAACACGGTGCTGGCGGGGATGCAGCTGGACGGCAAGCGCTTCTTCTACTGCAACCCCCTGGAAGTGGTGCCGGGCATCTCCGGCAAAGCGGCCACCCAGCGCCATGTGGACCCCCAGCGTCCCGCGTGGTACGCCTGCGCCTGCTGCCCGCCCAACGTGGCCCGGCTTCTGTCCTCCATCGGCAGCTACGCCTACGGGGAGGGGGAGAAGGCTTTCTTCATTCACCTGTACCTGGGGGGCGCCGTGAAGAGCTCCCAGGGCTGGTCCCTCTCCTGTGAGACGGATTACCCCCGGCAGGGCACCGCCCGGTTCACCTTCCACGGGCAGGCGGAGGCCGCCTTGGCCTTCCACATCCCCTCATGGAGCGCTCAAACCTGCCTGCGGGTCAATGGGGAGGAGCAGGACCTGGGCGCCCTGCTCCAGGATGGCTACGCCTATGTGGCCCGCTCCTATGGGGAAGGCGATGTGATCGAGCTCTCCTTTGACATGGCCCCCTATAAGGTTTACGCCACCAGCCGGGTGCCCGCGGATACGGGCTGCGCGGCGGTGCAGCGGGGCCCGGTGGTCTACTGCGCCGAGGGCGTGGACAACGGCGGCGACGTGCTCTCCCTTTCCCTGCGGGAGGGCGGGGCCCTGTGGGAGAAGCCCTATGACCCGGGCCTGCTGGGAGGCATCGTCCCCCTGGTGGCCGAGGGCTGGAAGGCCAGGCCCGCAGAGGAGCTTTACACCCGGCAACGCCCCCCGCGGGAGGCGGCGGACATTCGCCTGGTGCCCTATTACACTTGGGGCAACCGGGGGGAGAACCAGATGCGCGTCTGGCTTCCCGAAAACTGACCATGCGCCAAAAGCGGCAGAAAGGCCCGCTCCCAGGCTGGGAGCGGGCCTTTCTATGGCTTTTCAGAGGGAGTTACCCGGCTTTTTTCACGCCGCGGAACCGCAGCAGAAAGGCGGAGTGAACGATGACTACCACCGACCCGGCGTTGTGCACCAGGGCCCCCACCACCGGGTTCAGAATGCCGGTTATGGCTAACAGGATTGCCAGGAAATTCAGCCCCATGGAGAAGCTCAGGTTGCACTGGATGACCGCCATCATCCGCTTTGCCAGCCGCAGCAGGTGGGGCACCTGGCGGATGTCGTCGTTGACCAGGGCGATATCCGCGGCGTCCACGGCAATGTCGCTGCCAATGCCCCCCATGGCGATGCCCACCTGGGCCTTTTTCAGGGCGGGGGCGTCGTTGATGCCGTCGCCGATCATGCAGACAGGCTGGCCCCGGCCCTGATACCCGTCGATGATATCCAGCTTGTCCTGGGGCAGGCAGCTCCATTTCACCTGGCCGATTCCCAGCTGCCGGGCGATGGCTTGGGCCGCCTCTTGGTGGTCCCCAGTCAGCAGCACGGGAGTGACCCCCGCCGCCTTTACCTGGGCGATGGTCTGGGCCGCGTCAGGGCGCAGGGTGTCCGCCAGGGCGAGGAAGCCGGCCAGCTTTCCGTCCGCCGCCAAGTACACCACCGTGCAGCCTTGGGAGAGGAACTCCCCGGCAGCCTGTTCCGCCTGGGGGGAAAGGGCAACCCCCGCCTCCCGCAGAAGCGCCGGGTTGCCCGCCAGCACATGGGTGCCCTGCACTTGGGCCCGCACCCCGCGGCCTGGAAGCATTTGGAAGTCCTCCGGCTCGGGGAGCTGTGGGTGCCCCGCTTCCTGATAGCACCGGACAATGGCCTTGCCCAGAGGGTGCTCTGAGCGGGCCTCCGCCCCCGCGGCCCAGGCGTAGAGCTGAGAGGGGGAGAGGGCTGCGTCCAGGCTCTTCACCTGCACTACCTGGGGCCGTCCAAAAGTGAGGGTGCCGGTTTTGTCAAAGGTGATGTGGCTCACCTTGGAGAGCCGCTCCAAAGCGTCCCCCTCCCGGACAAGGAAGCCGTGCTTGGTGGCGTTGCCAATGGCCGCCATAATGGCTGTGGGGGTGGCCAGCACCAGGGCGCAGGGGCAGAAGACCACCAAAATGGTCACCGCCCGGATGATCTCCCCCGTCACCGCCCAGGTGACGGCGGCAGCGGTCAGGGCGATTACCACAATCCAGGTGGCCCACCGGTCCGCCAGGCCCACAATTTTGGCCTTGCCCGCGTCGGCGGACTGCACCAGGCGGATCATCCGCTGGATGGAGCTGTCCTCCCCCACCCGGGAGGCCTCCATCTCAAAGGCGCCAAACTGGTTTACGGTGCCGCTGGAGACCGGGTCCCCCGGCCCCAGATCCACAGGGAGGGACTCCCCGGTCATCACCGCCTGGTTGATGGAGGTCTGCCCGGAGAGGATGGTCCCATCCACGGGAATGGTCTCTCCCGGCAGCACCCGCAGGCGGTCCCCCACCTGCACCTGCTCCGCGGGCAGAATGGTTTCCTTCCCCTCCCGAAGCACCCGGGCGGTGCGGGGGGTGAGCTTTACCAGCCGCTCAATGCCCGCCCGGGCCCGGGCCACGGTCAGGTCTTCCAGCAGGCCGCCCAGCTGCATGATGAAGGCCACCTCTCCGGCGGCGAAGTCCTCCCCAATGATTACCGAGGCAATCAGGGCGATGGACACCAGCACGTCGGCCTTGATGTCAAATTCCGTCACCAGGCCGATGACGGCTTCTAAAACAATGGGGACGCCGCACAGCACAATGGCCACCCAGGCGGCGTCAAAGGGCAGGGGCAGCGGATGGAAGATGCTGAGAAGCAGGGAAAGGCCCGAGAGAACCAGCAGGGCCACGTCCTTCCGCGTGCCGCCCCAGTCCAGAAATTTTTGCAACGCTTTCATGAGGAAAGCCTCCTTCGCACAGGGAGTTTGTCAGGGCTGTCTTTATAATATACCTATAGGGGTATAGGTTGTCAAGAGGTGGGAAAGGGGTTCCCCCCCTTTTTTTCCGGAAAAAGAAAGGCCCGCCCCTCCGGCCGGCCCCTCAGTTCATGTTGGCAAAGCGCTCCACTGCCTTTGTAAAATTCTGAATGGTCTGGTCCGCGTCCCCGTGCTCAATGCCGTCCCGAACGCAGTGCTTGATGTGCCCCTCCAGCACCACCTGGCCCGCCTTGTGCAGGGCCGACTTGGCCGCGTTGATCTGGGAGAGGATGTCCTCGCAGGGCACGTCCTCGTCGATCATCCGGTCGATGGCCTGCACCTGGCCGATGATTTTTTTCAGCCGCCGGTGCAGGTTTTCCGCATCCATACATTGCCGCATAGCCGCGCCTCCTGAAAGCATTCTTTTTTCATTATGGGGGAAAATCGGGCGCTTGTCAAGGGCGGGCGTCTCTTGTATCCATCCTAAAACCCTGTTATAATAAAGCATACTTTCTGGAAAGAGAGGCATTTTTTATGGAAAACATCTTGTCTGCCATCCGGGCGAACATTCAAACTGTGCTGGTGGGGGAGGAGCGGGCGGCCTCCCTGCTGCTGACTACCCTGATCGCCGGGGGGCATGTGCTCATCGAGGACGTGCCCGGCATGGGCAAGACGGTGCTGGCCCGCTCCCTGGCCAAAAGCGTGGACGCCGCCTTTGGGCGGGTGCAGTTCACTCCGGACCTGCTGCCCTCGGATGTGACAGGTTTGAACTTCTTTGACCGCAAGGCCGGGGACTTTGTGTTCAGCCCGGGGCCGGTGTTCTGCAGCATCCTGCTGGCGGATGAGATCAACCGGGCCACGCCCCGCACCCAGTCCGCCCTGTTGGAGTGCATGGCCGAGGGCCAGGTGACGGTGGACGGGGTGACCCGCCGGCTGGAGCCCCCCTTCTTTGTCATCGCCACCCAGAACCCGGTGGAGACCCTGGGCACCTACCCCCTGCCAGAGGCCCAGCTGGACCGGTTTTTGCTGCGCATCTCCATGGACATGCCCACCAAGGCCCAGGAGCGCCAGATCTTAGAGCGCTTCCAGGACAGCGAACCCCTGGAGTCCCTGGCGCCGGTGTGCTCCAAAGAGCAGATTGTGGAGCTGCAGGCCGCGGCGCGGAAGGTCTATATCCACCCGGCGCTGCTGGACTACATGGTGGACCTGGCCCACGCTTCCCGGCAGATGCGGGGGGTAGAGCTGGGGGTCAGCCCCCGGGGCACCCTGGCCCTGATGCGGGCCTCCCAGGCCAAGGCCCTGGTGGAGGGGCGCCAGTTTGTCACGCCGGAGGATATCAAAGAGGTGGGGGTGCCGGTCATCGCCCACCGGCTGGCGGTCAGCGGCATGGCGGGCTCTTCCCAGGCACAGAAAGAGGCGGCGGCCTCCCTGCTCTCCTCCGTGGCCCTGCCCACGGAGGACTGGTCCAGGTGACATGGCCGCGCTGGGGATTCTCCTCCTGCTGGCGGCGCTGCTTTTCCTCCAGTCCTTTTTGTATGACAGGCTTTGGAGCAAGGGCCTGGAGGTGAAGGTGTCCTTCCAGGAGGAGTACGCTGTGGAGGACGACACCGCCCTTCTCGCAGAGGTGGTGGTCAACGACAAGCTGCTGCCCCTGCCGGTGGTGGAAATCGACTTCCACATGGACAAGGGCCTACGCTTTTCCGACGAGGCCAACACCGCCGTCAGCGACCGCTCCTACCGCCGGGACGTGTTCGCCCTGGGGGCGCGCCAAAAGATCACCCGCACCTTAGAGTTCCGCTGCGCCCGCCGGGGGTATTACGCCATCGGCCAGGCGGGCCTGGATGTGCGCAGCCTGCTGCTCTCTAAAAAATATGTGGGCACCTCGCCCCAAAGCACGGATTTCTATGTGCTGCCCCGGCCCGTACCCACCCAGCGCATCCAAATCCCCTTTTCCCAGATTATGGGCAGCGTGCTCAGCCGGAAGAAGGTCTACGACGACCCCTTCGAGTTCGCCGGCCTGCGGGAGTACACCAAGAGCGACCCCATGAAGTACATCAATTGGAAGGCCACCGCCAAAACGGGGAACATGCTGGTGAATATCCACGAGTCCACCCTCTCCCAGAAGGTGGCGGTGCTGCTGGATATGGAGGGCCTGGGCGTCCAGCAGGCGGATGTGCTCAACGAGGAGGCGGTGCGGGTGGCCTGCGCCCTGTGTTCCCGCCTGCTGGAGGCGGGGGTGCGGCTGAGCGTCGCCTCCAACGGGGTGGACGTGCACAGCGGCCGCCCCCTGGACCTGCCAGAGGTCTCCGGCGCGGGCAGCGTCCTCTCCCTGCGCAAGAGCTTCGCCTGCCTTCAGGCGGGCAATGGGCTTGCGCCCATCCAGTCCTCCTTCCCAGAGGGGGACAGCAGCCTGCTGTGCGTGCTGGTCTCCCGCAGCCTGCGGGAGGACCTGGCCTGGGAGTTCGCCCAGCGGGCGGGCCAGCGGGAGTGGGTGCACATCACCCCCTGCCTGGAGGTGCCGGAAGAACAGCCGCGGCTGGGGGCGGTCCACCGCTTCTACTGGGAAGTGTGAAAGGGGGAAGAAGATGAAACGGCTGACAGATCTGGGAACTTGGCGCCAGTGGGTGCTGCGGGCCCTGGGCTGGTGCCACTGCGGGCTGCTGTACCTGCTGTATTACGGCCTGCTCCTGTGGATCTTCCAGGGCGGGGGCGCCCTGCCCCTGGGCCTGTGGCGGGGCCTGCTGGCCCTGCTTCCCCTGGCTTTGGCAGACGTGGGCGCCCAGCTTTGCCGCAAGCTGTGGCAGTTCTCCCTGTTGAGTTTGGCCCTCTGCGGCCTGACGTGGCTGCTGCTGGGCCACCCTGCGGCCATGGCGCCCCTGGCGCTGGTGTGCCTCCTGCGGGGGAAGAACAGCCTTTCCGAGGACCCGGTGGATTCCGCCCTGGACCGGCCCCTGCTTCCGGCGGCGGCGCTGTTTTTGGCGCCCTTCCTGTACAGCGCGGTGATGGGAGAGCCCTGGCTGCAAAAGGCCAGCCTGGTGTGGGCGGCGGTGTACCTGCTGCTGTGGGCCGGGTGGCATGGCTTCCGCACCATCGACCAATACCTCTCCCTCAACCGGGACAGGGCGGGGGTTCCGGCCAAGCGCATCGTGCGCACCAGCGGCCTGGCCCTGCTGGGCATGCTGGTGCTGGCGGGGGCCCTGCTGCTGCCGGCCCTGGTCACGGAAGAGGGCGTGTTCCGCATCGACCCCCAGACCCGGGAGGTCACGGTGCAGGCCCAGGTCCAAACCCCCGAAACGCCCGCCGCCATGGAGCGGCCCCAGTGGCTGGACCAGCTGGGGCAGGGGAGCAGCTTCCAGTTCCCGCCGTTCCTCAGCTATCTGCTGTGGGCCCTGACGGGGGGCCTGGCAGGGGCGGCGCTGCTCTACGGGGCCTACTGCCTGCTGCGGACCTTTCGCAGTTCCTTTGTGGACCACCGGGACGTGGTGCAGTACCTGCGGGGGCCCCAGGAGAAGCCGGAGGAAGCCCCCCGGCGGAAGAGGCAGCGCCCCCGCCTGTGGGACCGTTCCCCTAATGCCCAGGTGCGCAGGAAATACCGGCGGGCCGTGCTGCAGGTCTCCAAGGAGCCCCCGCCGGTGTGGGCTGCCCCCCGGGAGATTGAGGAGGGGGCGGGCCTGCGGGATGCCCAGCTCCACCAGCTCTATGAGAAAGCCCGGTACAGCCGGGAGGGCTGCACCCTGCAGGAGAGCCGCAGCCTAAAGCGGCAGTAAAAAAGCGCCTTGCAAAAGGCGCTTTTTTGTCAGGGCCCGTTCCAGGGCCGGTCCCATTCCCGCTGGCGGGCCAGCAGCAGGGCAACCCGGTGCAGGTCCTCTGCCGTGTGGATGAGCTCCTCCCGCCGGTGGAGCTGCATCTGTAACTCCACTGGCAGGGAGAGGAAATAGCTCCTGCTGCTGGAGCTGCCCGCCAGCAGGGCGTTTAAATCCGTATAAGCCAATGCGTCACCCCTGAAAGCTAGGGTGTCCAGCCGGGGGATTTTTATAACCGGGGGCTCAGCCCAGGCAGCGCCCCACAATCTCCCGCAGGGCGGGGTATACGGCGGGAGAGCCGGCCAGAATGGCTTGGGGCTTCTCATAGGAGAAGGCTTGGCCCGGGAGGGTGTCCAGGGGGCAGCCCGCCTCCCGCAGGATGACGGAAGCGGCGGCGTAGTCCCAGGGGGAGAGGCGGGCCTCAAAAAAGCCGTCGCACTGGCCCGCCGCCACGTGGCACAGGTCCAGGGCCGCAGAGCCGCTCCGGCGCAGGTCTCCGCAGCAAAGGAACAGCTCCTTGGCGGCGGCAAAGGTGGCGTCCGCCAGCTCCCGGTAATAGGGGGCGGTGCCAAACACAATGACAGCGTTTTCCAGGGGCGCCTGGGCCCCCTGAAGGGGATTCCCGTTGCAGAAGGCGCCCCCGCCCCGCACGGCGGTGAACAGCTCGCCGGTGCCCAGGTCCAGCACCAGGCCCATCACGCCCTGGCCGTCCTTCACCAGCCCCACGGAGATGGCCGAGGGCTGGTAGCCCCGGATGAAGTTGGTGGTGCCGTCGATGGGGTCGATCACCCAGTTAAATCCGGGGGCCATCTTGTTTTCCTCCTGCTCCTCGGCAAAAAAGCGGGCCTCCGGCAGCAGGGGAGAGAGGTGTTCCATCAAAAATTGCTGAGAGGCCATGTCCGCCTCCGTGACGAAATTGGCGTGCCCCTCTTTGGAGTACACCGCCGGGTGGGGGATGGAGCGCACCAGCTCCCCCGCCTGGCGGAGGATGGGCTCCGCTTTCTCTAACAGCGCCTGAAGTTCCATAAAGACCCTTCCTTTCCATTTGCTCTCCCTATCATACCAGAGAACCGCCCGGGGCGCAACAGCAAAGCTGTTCGCAATCTGTTAAGAGAGGCTTAATGAAAAACTCAGAACCTGTTCAACGGAAGTTCAAAAAAGGGGGGTATTCTATAAGCACAGCAGAAGAAGAGGCCCCCAAGGGGGACACTCTTCCCCCACTTGCTTTTTTCATAGATTTTACCTCCCTCTCTCCGCCGTCCGAAATTCCCGGGCGGCTTTTTCCTTGCCTGTTTCCGCGGCACCCGGAAAAGGGCAAATGAAAAGCGCCCCGTGGCAAACAGGGCGCTTTTTGCTGGATGGATTCCCGGCTTTAGATAACCGCCAGCAGGATGAAGTTGAGCACGAACAGAGCGGTGACCACCCACAGGATGGGATGGACCTTTTTGGCCTCGCCCTTGCACACCTTCACAATGCAGTAGGTGATAAAGCCCATGGCAATGCCGTAGGAGATGCTGTAGCACAGGGCCATGAAGATGCCCGCGAAGAAGGCGGGGATGGCCTCAGACAGATCGTCCCACTGGATCTCCTTGAAGGAGGAGGTCATCATCACGCCCACCAGCACCAGGGCGGGAGCCGTGGCGGCGGAGGGGATGGCGCTGACAAAGGTGGCCAGGAAGGCGCTCAGCGCAAAGCAGATGGCAACCACCACGCTGGTAAGGCCCGTGCGGCCGCCAGCGCCAATGCCGGCAGCGCTCTCCACAAAGGTGGTGGTGTTGCTGGTGCCGAAGATGGCGCCAATGGAAGTGGCGGTGGCGTCGGCGAACAGGGCCTTGTCCATCTTAGAGTGGAAGCCGGCCTTGGTCTCCATGGCCTTCTCGTCCTCATCAGAGAAGATGCCGGTGCGGCGGCCGGTGCCAATGAAGGTGCCGATGGTGTCGAAGGTGTCGGAAATGCTGAAGGCAAAAATGGTGATCAGCACCAGGGGGATCTTCGCCGCGTCAGCGAACAGGGAGGGCAGGCCCGCGGGGGTGAAGATGGCGCAGAAGGTGGTGGGCAGCTGCTGGCAGGCCTCTGTAAAGCTGATGGAGCTGCCCAGAGAGGTGACCTGCATGGGAATGCCGATGATGGCGGTGGCCACAATGCCAATCAGAATGGCGCCCTTCACGTTCAAAACCAGCAGCACAATGGTGATTACCAGGCCGATGATGAACAGCCACAGCACGTTGGTGTTCAGGGTGGCCATGGCGGGCACGCCAGAGCCAAAGTTCACAAAGCCCACGTTCAAAAAGCCAATGTAGGCCACAAAGATGCCAATGCCGCCGCCAATGGCGTTCTGCAGGCTGCGGGGGATGGACTTGATGATGAACTTGCGGATCTTCGTCACCGTGATGAGGATGTTAATTAAACCGCAGATGAACACCATGGACAGGGTCTGCTGCCAGGTGAAGCCCAGGCCCAGGCAGACGGTGTACACGAAGAACGCGTTCAGGCCCATGCCGGGCGCCTGAGCGTAGGGGACGTTTGCCACCAGGCCCATCACCAGGGTGCCGATGATGGAGGCAATGATGGTGGCCAGGAACACGGCGCCCCAGGGCATCAGCTCCTCCTCCAAGCCGCCGGCCCGGCCGCTCAGAGTGTTGGGGTTCACCACGATGATGTAGGCCATGGCGAAGAAAGTCGTCAGGCCGGCGATGATCTCGCGGCTGACCGTGGTGCCGTTTTCCTTGAGTTTGAAGAACTTTTCCATTAACTCACCTTCCTAAAAATGTTACCGCTCAAGCGGCCGGCAGCGAGGCCCCTTGCGGGCCGCCGCCCCTGCCTTTTCTCAAAGCCGCACAGGCAGGGGGCGCCCCAAAGGCCCCGCCCCGAAGGGCTGGCGCGCGGAACACGCGCCCATAGGACGATTATACTGGGGGAAGGAAAGAATGTCAATGAATGTTAAAGTTCTTTGAACAAATATTGAATAGAGAATTTCCTGGGGAAATTTCAAGATTTTTTGTCGGGCTCTTGGGGGGCGGGGGAGTGGGCCCGCTTCCAGGCCTGGATCTGCTCCAGCCGCTGGGCTGCCCGGGCCTCGCTGCCCTGCTGGGTGGGGCGGTAATAGGCGCGCCCCAAAAGGGAGTCTGGCAGGCACTGCATGCTGGTCAGCTTTTCCTCTGTGTCGTGGGCGTACACATACCCTTCCCCGTAGTGGAGGTCCTTCATCAGCCGGGTGGGGGCGTTGCGGATGACCAGCGGCACCGGCTCCGCCAGCATTTTCTGGGCATCCCTCTTGGCGGCTTCATAGGCTTTGTACAGGGCGTTGGACTTGGGCGCCAGGGAGAGGTACACCACGCAGTGGGTCAGGGTGACGCTGCACTCGGGCATGCCGATGAAGTGGCAGGCCTGGTAGCAGGCCGTAGCGATCTCCAAAGCCCGGGAGTCCGCCATGCCCACGTCCTCGCTGGCAAAGCGGATGAGCCGCCGGGCCACATAGAGGGGGTCCTCCCCGGCCTCCAGCATCCGGGCCAGCCAGTAGACGGCCGCGTCCGGGTCGGAGTTGCGCATGGACTTGTGCAGGGCGGAGATCAGGTTGTAGTGCTCCTCCCCGTTCTTGTCATAGAGCAGGCTCTTGCGGCTGACGCACTGCTCCAGGATATCCTGGGTAACCGTCACCGCCTCCCGCTCCCGGCGGCCGTTGAGGACCACCATCTCCAGGGTGCCCAGGGCGGTGCGGGCGTCCCCGTTGGCAAAGTTGGCAATGGCCTCCAGCATCCCCTCCTCCAGGCGGATGTCCTGGCCCCCAAAGCCCCGGGGGTCCCGCAGCGCGTTTTGAAGGAGCTTTACCAGGTCCTCCGGGGTGAGGGCCTGCAGCACAAACACCTTGCACCGGGACAAAAGGGCGGAGTTCACCTCAAAGGAGGGGTTCTCCGTGGTGGCGCCGATGAGCACAATGCTGCCCTTCTCCACAAAGGGCAGGAAGGCGTCCTGCTGGGCCTTGTTGAACCGGTGGATCTCGTCCACAAAGAGGAGGGTCCGCTCCCCCATCAGCCGGTTCTGCTCCGCCTCTGCCATGACGGCCTTGATCTCCTTGATGCCGCTGGTCACGGCGCTGAAATTGATGAAGTTGGACTGGGTCCTCCCGGCGATGATCCGGGCCAGGGTGGTCTTGCCCACCCCGGGCGGCCCCCAGAAGATCATGGAGGAGACCCGGTCCTGCTCGATAAGCTGGCGCAGCACCTTGCCCTCTCCCAGCAGGTGCTCCTGCCCCACGAATTCCTCCAGGGTGCGGGGCCGCATGCGGGTGGCCAGGGGGATGTCCCGGGGGTCCTCCCGCTCAAAGAAAGATTGCTGTTTCACCGCGTTTTCCTGCCTCCTTCTTTCTCGTCCACGGCCCGGCACATCCAGGCCAGGGCCTTTTTCCACCGGGCGTCCACGCCCTTGCCGTGGCCGCCCTTGTTCCATTCCAGCACCGTGTCAAGGCCCTTTTCCTTATAAAAGGCGTGGGCCCGGCGGGTGCAGTCCCCCACAGTGCGCAGCAGGGGCGGCCCGCCAAACTCTTCCCGGTCCCCCAGGGAGAGGTAGATCTTCTCCCCCGGCCGGGGCGGGTGCTGTTCCATGTAGTCCATCCAGCCCGGGTACCACAGGGAGCCGGACAGGGACCCTGCCGTCTGAAAGGCTCCGCTCTGGGCCTGGGCCCATAGGGCGAACAGCCCGCCCAGGGAGTAGCCCAAAATCCCCCGCCCCTCCGGCCGGGGGCTGGCCCCGTATTCCCTTTCCAAATAGGGCAGGGCGGTCTCCGTGAGGAACTCCAGGTAGCCGTCCGCCTCCCCTGTAAAGGCCTCCCCCTCCCGGACGCCGGGCGCGGGCCAGGGGGTGAAGTCCCGGCCCCCTTCGGCCCGGGCGAAAAACAGCAGGGCCGGGGGAAGCTCCTGGGAAAGGCTGGGCAGCTTCTCCTCCATACCCCACCCGCAGAGCACCAGCAGGGGGAGGGGGCCCTCCTCCTGGGGCGCAAAGCAGGCACAGGGCCGGCCCTCTAGAGAAAAGCGATGCAAGGCCCCCTTCACGGCGCGCCTCCTTCCCGCTTCTGGGCGGCCTTAAGAGCGCCCTGCTTTTGATACTCCCGGGGGGAGAGCTTCATCCGGGTGCGGAACACCTTGGAGAAGTACGCCGGGTTGGAGAACCCCACCTGAGAGGCCACCTCCGCCACCGTGAGCCGCCCCGCCTTTAACAGGGGCAGGCTGCGCCCAATGCGGTAATCCAGCAGGTACTCGAACAGGGACTGGCGCATCTGCCGCCGGAAAAACCGGCAGCACTCGCTTTTGCACAGCCCCACCTGCTTTGCCACGTCCTCCAGGGTGATCTTCTCCCCGTAGTTTTCGTGAAGGTAGGAGAGGATGACCCGCAGGCGCTCCATCCGCTCCGGGTCAGAGGGGGGCGCGCCCTGGTCCTCCCAGTGGCGGTACAGGTCCCCCCAAATGCCCAAAAGCAGCCGCTGCACCTCCAGCTCATAGGTCTCCGGCCGGTCTTGAGAGAGCCGGTAAATGCCCTGAAGGGCCTCTAGGGCCCGGGCCTGCCAGGGCTCCTCCGGAGAGAGCCGCAGGGAGGGGAGGGCGCCGCTGCTTACAATGCGGTCCACAAACTTCCGCCGGATGACGCAGCCCTCATACCCCCCCAGCAGCCGGGGGTGGAAGGTGAGGGAGACATAGTCGCAGTCCTGGCCGCTTTCCACACGGCAGCCAGAGTGGAGGGCGTCCGCGTTGCAGAAAAGGCCCTCTCCGGCCTTCAGCAGATAGCGGCTGTCATTGACCCGGTAGTCGATCTCCCCAGAGAGGACCAGGGTCAGCTCCACCTCATCGTGCCAGTGCCAGGGGAAGGACCCCGTCCCGTAGGAGGAGAGCCGCTTGCGGCTGATGTTCACCGGGAACTCATAGGTGCCGTGGGCCTTCAGCTCCCGCTTGTCCAAATTTACCCGCAGTTCCATAGAAAACCTCAATATAAGAAAAGAACAGGCCAATATCCTTGTTGTTTTTCTGCCTACATTCTCATTATAATAATAACAAAGGCAGAAAGCAACCTGCCGCGAAAAATTTTACAGGAGGTATGGCAGCATGGCGATCTTGGTATTGGGCGGGGCCGGCTACATCGGCTCCCACACAGCGTACGAGCTGATTGACAACGGTGTGGATGTGGTGATTGCGGACAACCTGGAGACCGGCCACATGGAGGCGGTCCACCCCAAGGCCCGTTTCTATCAGGGGGATATCCGGGACCGGGCCTTCTGTGACATGCTCTTTGAGAAAGAGCCCATCGAGGGGGTCATCCACTTCGCGGCCAACTCCCTGGTGGGGGAGAGCATGACAAAGCCCCTGAAGTACTACGACAACAACCTGTGCGGCACCAAGGTGCTGCTGGAGTCCATGGTGGCCCACGGCATTGACAAGATTGTGTTCTCCTCCACCGCCGCCACCTACGGCGAGCCGGAGAATATCCCCATCCTGGAGACGGACCCCACCCACCCCACCAACACCTATGGCGAGACCAAGCTCTCTATGGAGCGGATGTTCCACTGGGTGGGCCAGGCCCACGGCCTGCGCTATGTGAGCCTGCGGTACTTCAACGCCTGCGGCGCCCACAAGTCCGGCCAGATCGGCGAGGCCCACCACCCGGAAACCCACCTCATCCCCCTGATCCTCCAGGTGCCCCTGGGCCAGCGGGAGCAGGTCTCCATCTACGGCGATGACTACGACACCCGGGACGGCACCTGCGTGCGGGATTACATCCACGTCACCGACCTGGCCCAGGCCCACATCCTGGCCATGGAGTACCTGCAAAACGGCGGCGAGAGCTCCATCTTCAACCTGGGCAACGGGGTGGGCTTCACCGTGAAAGAGGTCATCGAGACCGCCCGCAAGGTGACCGGCCACGCCATCCCCGCCCAGATCACCCCCCGTCGGGCCGGCGACCCCGCCCAGCTGGTGGCAAGCAGCGAGAAGGCCAAGACCGTCCTGGGCTGGAAGCCCCAGTACGACGACCTGGAGACCATTATCCAGAGCGCCTGGAAGTGGCACGAGAGCCACCCCAACGGCTACGGCAAATAAGCGGGGGGAAAGAGAGCGCCATGGAAAAGATTGCCAGCTTTACGGTAAACCACCTGGACCTGCTCCCCGGGGTCTATGTGTCCCGAAAGGACCATGTGGGCCAAGAGGTCCTCACCACCTTTGACCTGCGGATGTGCGCGCCCAACCGGGAGCCGGTGATGAACACCGCCGAGCTTCACACCATCGAGCACCTGGCCGCCACCTATCTGCGCAACGAGCCCCACTGGAAGGAGAAGGTCATCTACTTTGGGCCCATGGGCTGCCGCACCGGCTGTTACCTCATCCTGGCCGGGGATTACCAATCCCAGGACGTGGTGCCCCTGGTGCGGGACACCTTCCGCTTCATCGCGGAGTATGAGGGGGAGATCCCCGGCGCCGCTGCCAAGGACTGCGGCAACTACCTGGACCAGAACCTGCCCATGGCGCGGTTCCTGGCCAAGAAGTACCTGGCCGAGGCGCTGGAGCACCCCACCGAGAAGAACCTGAACTATCCCGAATAAGTCCCCGCTGAAAGCGCCGGTGTTTGGAAGAGCCAAGCCACCGGCGCTTTTTTGTCCGCCCCTCTAAAAAATGGAGGGGCGATTTGTTTTTTTGCTGAATTTCCACTGAGAGCTTTGATTTAAATTGTATTTGTTGCCCGGGCGTGCTATGATGGGGGTGGAGAGTTTATCCTATCCTTTGAAAAAGGAGGCATCCCCATGACCTGGAACGTCTTGAAATGGGTGGCCATCGCGGCCATGCTCATCGACCACACGGCGGCGGTGCTGGGAGGCTGGCTCCCTCCCCTCTGCTCCGGCTTGATGCGGGATGTGGGCCGGATGGCCTTTCCCATCTTCGCCTACGGCATCGCCCAGGGGTGCGTGTACACCCACAGCGCCCGGCGCTACCTGGGGCGGCTGCTGCTCTTTGCCGTGCTTTCCGAGATTCCCTACCGCCTGGCCCTGAGGGCCGGTTCCCAGGCCTTTGGCCTTTTCAACGTGTTCTTCACCCTGCTGGCCGGGGCCGCCTGCTGCCAGATCGTCAAGTTCTGCAGGAGCAAGGGCAGGCGCTGGGCCTGGGCGGCGGTGGCGCCCGTGGCGGCCATCGTCCTGCTGTGCGAGGTTTTGGGTACGGATTACGGCGGCTTTGGGGTGCTGTGCGTGCTGCTGCCCTACCTGTTCTGGGAGAGCAAGCCCGCCCGCATCATCGCCCTGGGCTCGGTGGTGGCTTTCCTCTACGTGGTGGTGAGCCACTTTCAGGGGTTTTCCTATCCCCTGTGGTGGATGGAAAACCCCTCTGCCCTGGGGGGCATGCTGCGGCAAACGCTGTTCGCCCTGGCGGGGGTGGGGATTATCGCCCTGTACAACGGCCAGCCCGGCTCCAAAAAGGGCAAGTGGTTCTTCTATGTGTTTTACCCCGCCCACTTGCTGGCGCTGTGGCTGCTCCGCGCCGCAGCCGATTTGACCATCTTCTATTTAGAGGGGGGATTTTCATGAAAAAGAAGCCCTTTGTAATCCCCGCCTTTCTGACCTGGGCCCAGCTTTTGGGGGGATGAAGGGGAAGCCGGGGTCCTGGCTGCTGGCAGCTTTTTCCTCGCCGCGCTGGCGGTGACGTTCCAGCTGTTCCTGCTGGCCCGCTTTGTGGAGCAGGACATGGCCACGGTGGAGGACACCGCCAACGCCCGGTTTCTGGCGGCGATGGTTTTGCTGGTGTGCACAGCGGCGCTGAACTTGGCCGCCTTTCTTCTGGCCCGGCGGCGCGCGCACAAATAGAAAAAGGGCTTCCCGCAAAGGCAGCCCCTTTCCCTGTTCACGAGAGGTTTTTCAGCACCGCCGCCACCTCCTGCCGGGTGATGAAGCTCTGGGGCCGGAAGCCGCCCTCCGCGTCCCCGCGCATCAGGCCCTCCTGCTGGACAAACTCCACGGCCTCCTGGGCCCAGTCCGCCACAGGCTTTTTTGCCAGCTCCGCAAAGTAGGCCTCGATCTCCCGCCGGGCGATTTTCTTCACTTCCGCTTCTGTCAAATCCGGTTCCTCCTTTTCCGGTTCACTCATCGCCTGGGTGATGCTGGGATAGTCCTTGTAAGCCCAGTTCCCGTCAAAATTTTTCCCAGACACCGCCAGACTGTCCGTGAATTGCCAAATCCCATAGGGCTTTTTGTAGGTGCAAATGCTGTTCCACTGGGCCACCCATTTGTCGTACTTGTCAAGCAGCGGGCTGTTCAGCTTTCCATTCAGCCAGCTGAGGGAGGCGTAAATGCCCGCATACACCCCAGCCGCCTCCATCGCGCCGCAGAAGGTTTGGCTGGTAGTAACCACATCAGCACTGGAGATCTGGCCGTCCTCCACGTCAAACCACACGCCGTAGGCCGGCTTTTTCCCCGCCAGCAGCCGCAGGGCGTGCTGGGCCTCGCTCTGGGCCATTGCGGCGGTTTTGGCGTAGCTGTAGAGGTACGCCCCCCAGGGCATGCCCGCCGTTTCCGCCTTGCGGACATTTTCGGAGAACCGGGAGTCATCCTGGCTCACATAGTCGCTGCCATAGCCCAGGCGGATGATGGCAAATTGCACCCCCGCGTTCTTCAATGCCTGAAAATCCACACTGCCGTTGTGCTCCGAGATATCCACGCCTTTTTTCTGCATTCCTGCATCCCTCCTCAAAAACTTGGGGGAAAGGCCTTCCCCCTTATTTTATTGTAGGCGCTGCATCTGCGCAGGGGGCGCGGGGCGCTGGGGGTGCGGATTTTTTTGCACTTGACGGCCGGGAATTCATCTTGTAAACTTAAAGAAGCGGGCCTCAGGAAGGGGCCCCGCCCAGCAGGGCGGCTGAACCCGGCCCCAAGGCCGGTATCATGGAGAAAACAATGATTCCGCAGGAAGCAGATCGGGCGCGCCGAAGCGCGCCGGGTTTGGTTCCTGTTGTCTTTTTAGAAGGGAAAGGAGCGCGCTATGGAGCTGAAGGAGTTTTTCCGGCAGTGCCCCCGGGTGGCCCTGGGCTTTTCCGGCGGGGTGGACTCTGCCTACCTGCTGTACGCCGCCTTGGAGCATGGCGCCCAGGTGAAGCCCTATTTTGTCAAGACCGCCTTCCAGCCCCGGTTCGAGCTGGAGGACGCCCGCCGCCTCTGCGCCCAGCTGGGGGTGGAGCTCACCGTGCTGGAGCTGGATGTGCTCGCAGTCCCCTGCGTGGCGGAAAACCCCCCGGACCGGTGCTACCACTGCAAGCGGGCCCTGTTCGGCAGGCTGCGGCAGCAGGCCCTGGCCGATGGCTACCCCGTGCTGATAGACGGCACCAACGCCTCCGACGACGCCGGGGACCGCCCCGGCATGCGGGCCCTGGGGGAGCTGTCCGTGCGCTCGCCCCTGCGGGAGTGCGGCATCACCAAGGCCCAGGTGCGGGCCCTCTCCCAAGGGGCGGGGCTGTTCACCTGGGACAAGCCCGCCTACGCCTGCCTGGCCACCCGGGTGCCCACCGGGGAGGCCATCGCCCCAGAGACGCTGCAAAAGGTAGAGGCCGCCGAGGAGGCGCTGTTCTCCCTGGGCTACAGGGATTTGCGGGTGCGGGTGTTCCACGGCGCGGCCCGGCTGCAGCTGCCGGGGCAGCAGCTGGAACAGGCCGCCAAAGAGCGGGAGAGGATTTTGCAGGCCCTGGCCCCCTGGTTCGGCACGGTGCTGCTGGACCTGAAAGAGAGGTAAAAATGCCGCCCTCTTGCTTTCGGCAAGGGCGGCTCCCTCCACCCAGCTGAAACGTTTTCATTTCATTCTTTTCTCCATTGGAAAGGAGGTCCTTCAAATGGACCAACAGGAAATACGCTCCCTTTTAGAGCAGGTGGCCCAGGGCCAGCGCTCGGTGGACGAGGCGGTTCTGGCCCTGAAAATGGAGCCCTTTCAGGAGCTGGGCTTCGCCAAGGTGGACAACCACCGGGGCCTGCGCCAGGGCGCCGCGGAGGTCATCTACGGCGCGGGGAAAACACCCCGGCAGATCCACGACATCGCCGCCTCTATGCGGCAGACCGGGGAAAAGGCCATCCTCATCACCCGCATGACCCGAGAGGCCGCCCAGGTGGTGGGGGAGGATTTGCCCCTTAGCTACCACGAGATGGGCCGCATCGGCATTGTGGGGGAGATGCCCGCCCCCACCGGCAAGGGCACCATTGTGGTGGCAACCGGCGGCACCAGCGACATACCCGTGGCCGAGGAGGCCGCCCTCACCGCCGAGGTGCTGGGCAACCAAGTCACCCGCCTGTACGATGTGGGCGTGGCGGGCCTGCACCGCACCCTCTCCCACCTGGAGGACATTATGAGCGCCCGGGTCATCATCGCCATCGCCGGGATGGAGGGGGCCCTGGCCAGCGTCATCGGGGGCCTTTCCGACTGCCCGGTGATCGCCGTGCCCACCAGCGTGGGATACGGGGCGGCCTTTGGGGGCCTGGCAGCGCTGCTGTCCATGCTGAACTCCTGCGCCAGCGGGGTCAGCGTGGTGAATATCGACAACGGCTTTGGCGCCGGGTATTTGGCCAGTATGATCAACCACTTATAGTCCGTGGCCGGCGCAGTGCCTGCGCTCTCAAGACGCGCACGCCGCTTTAGGGCGGCGGGGTTTGCGGGGGGCGGCTGGCAAGCGGCCCGCGCTTGGGTTTGGTAGAGACAAGTAAAAGTTTTGCCAGCTTTTTCAAAAGCTGCGAGGTGTGGAGTAGAGCTCCACGGCCCTAAGGGGGGTGCGGGACCGTAGGTCCTGCCTTCCTAAGCGTCAGCAAAAATGGGGGGACGTATGTCCCCCTCTTGGATGGCACAGAGCCCGGGGGAAGCACCGTGCTTGCCCTTTCCGCCCGCTTGCGCCAAAGGGCGGCGCACGCTTTCGCGGGCAGGGCAGGCGGGCTTGCGGAAGCCCTCTGCGGGCCGTGGGCCCGCCCAAGAAGTCTCGCCTGCCGGCTCGGTCGGCGCTGAACGGTGCCCACCGGGCACCAGCGCCCCCCGACGAGGGGTCCTGCGTGCCAGTGGCACGCGTCCAGGACCGACCGGAGCGGAAGCGGAGACTCTTACGGAAAACAGTCCGCTGGACTATTTTCCTATTTTCCTGCGTTTGCCGAAGGCGACTAAGGCCGCAGGGGCGTCGGTCTCACCTGCCGGTTCGGTCGGCGCAGAGCGTTTGCCACCAGCAAACTGCGCCCCCGCACCCTGCTTCTCGCCTGCCGGCTCGGTCGGCCGCTGGGCAACGTCCCACCGGGACGTAGCGGCCCTTTGAAAAGGTGGACGAAACTTTTACTTGTCTCCACCCAACTTGCGTGGAGGGACCCGCCCTTGCGGAACGCAAGAAGGCGGCTTGTCCTGCGCGGCCACGCGCCACGACTTGAGAACCCAGGCACTGGGCGCGCGATCTCAAAAAGGAGGATCCCTATGAAAACACTGTATTTGGAATGCAACATGGGCGCTGCCGGGGACATGCTCACCGCCGCCCTGTTAGAGCTTCACCCCGACCCCCAGGGCTTTGCCCAGCGCATGAACCGCCTGGGCCTGCCCGGTGTGGTCTTTTCCGCCCAGCCCGCTGTCAAGTGCGGCATCACCGGCACCCAGGTCTCCGTCACCGTGGCCGGGGAAGAGGAGGAGAGCCAGGACGTGCCCCTCCACCCCCACAGCCACGAACACACCCACGAGACGGCCCAGGACGAGGCCCATCACGGCCATGAGCATACCCACGACCACACTCACGAGCATACCCACGAGCACGACCATGCCCACACCCACGGGCACGGCCACGGCCATCACCACCACGCGGGCATGGGGGACATCCGCCACATCCTCTCCCATTTGGACATCCCCCAGCCGGTGCGCCAGGACGCCGAAGCGGTGTACCAGCTCATCGCCCAGGCGGAGAGCCACGCCCACGGCCGCCCGGTGGAGGAAATCCACTTCCACGAGGTGGGCACCCTGGACGCCGTCACCGACGTGGTGGCGGTGTGCTGGCTCCTCCACGACCTGGCCCCCGAGCGGATTGTGGCCTCGCCCGTCCATGTGGGCTGCGGCCAGGTGCGCTGCGCCCACGGCATCCTGCCGGTGCCCGCCCCGGCCACGGCGTACATCCTGCAGGGGGTGCCCACCTACGGCGGCAGCGTCCAAGGGGAGCTGTGCACCCCCACCGGCGCGGCCCTGTTAAAGCACTTTGTCCAGCGCTTTGGCCCCGCCCCGGTGATGCGGGTGGAAAAAACCGGCTACGGCATGGGGAAGAAGGACTTCGAGGCCGCCAACTGTGTGCGGGCCATGTGGGGCCAGAGCGGCAGTGAGGCCGGCCGGGAGACCGTGCTGGAGCTGTGCTGCAACCTGGATGACATGACAGGGGAGGCCCTGGGCTTTGCCCAGGAGCGCCTGCTGGAGGCCGGGGCCCTGGACGTGTTCACCCAGCCCATTGGCATGAAGAAGGGCCGCCCCGGGGTGCTTTTGACCGTCCTCTGCCGGGAGGAGGACCGGGAAGGACTGGTCTCCCTGCTGTTTCTCCACACCACCACCCTGGGCGTGCGGGAGCGCCTGTGCGCCCGCTACACCCTGGCCCGCTCTCAAGAGCGGGCAGAGACCCCCTGGGGCCCTGTGGGGGTGAAGGTCTCCACCGGCTGGGGCGTCACCCGCAGAAAGCCGGAGTACGAGGACCTGGCCCGCATCGCCCGGGAGCAGGGCCTGCCGTTGGAGCAGGTGCGCTCCCTGCTCTCCTGACAGCCGCTCTTAGCGGAAGAAGGCCCTGGCCGGGGCCTTCTTTTTTTGGAAAAATTTTAGAGCTTTTTGTGAAAATCCTGCTATCCCGGCGGGGCGTTCTCTGCTATAATAGAGCAAGTTTCTGATTTTTGAGGAGGATGTGCCCCTATGTCGATCCGCGCCAATTACCGCCACACCCAATACGCCTGCTATCTGGGCTACATCACCCAGGCCATTGTCAACAACCTGGCCCCCCTGCTGTTTGTGATCTTCCAGCAGGCCTTTGCGATCAGCCTGGAGAAGATCACCCTGCTGGTGACGGGGAACTTCTGCCTGCAGCTGCTGGTGGATTTGATCGCCGCCCGCTTTGTGGACAAGATTGGCTACCGGCCCTGCGTGGTGGCGGCCCACCTGTTTGCCGCGGCGGGGCTCATCGGCATGGGCACCTTCCCCCGCCTGTTCCCCGACCCCTACGCCGGGCTCATGCTGGCGGTGGGGCTGTACGCCATTGGGGGCGGCCTCATCGAGGTGCTCATCAGCCCCATTGTAGAGGCCTGCCCCACCGAGAACAAGGCCTCTGTCATGAGCCTGCTCCACTCCTTTTACTGCTGGGGCACGGTGGGGGTCATCCTGCTTTCCACCCTGTTTTTGCAGGCCGCCGGCCGGGACAGCTGGAGCCTGCTGGCCCTGCTGTGGGCCATTTTGCCCCTGTGCAACGCGGTGTACTTCACCCAGGTGCCCATTGCCCCCCTCACCCAAGAGGGAGAGAGCCTGCCCCTGGGCAAGCTGTTCTCCATGAAGCTCTTCTGGGTTTTTGCCCTGCTGATGGTGGCCGCCGGGGCCTGCGAACAGGCCATGAGCCAGTGGGCCTCTGCCTTTGCGGAGAGCGGCCTGGGGGTCTCTAAGACAGTGGGGGACCTGGCGGGCCCCTGCATGTTCTCTGTGCTGATGGGCCTTTCCCGGGTGGCCTACGCCAAGTGGGGCGGCCGCCTAAGCCTGCTCAACTGTGAGATTGCCTGCGGCCTGCTCTGCGCGGGGGGATACCTGCTGGCGGCCCTGGCGCCCCATCCGGCGCTGGCCCTGGTGGGCTGCGGCATCTGCGGCGTTTCGGTGGGCATTTTGTGGCCGGGCACCTTCAGCGTGGCCTCCCGCCACTGCCCCAAGGGGGGCACCGCCATGTTTGCCCTGCTGGCCCTGGCCGGGGACCTGGGCTGCACCAGCGGCCCCACCCTGGTGGGCATGGCCTCTGGCCTGCTGGGGGGCCAGCTGAAGGCCGGCCTGCTGCTGGCGGTGGTGTTCCCCGCCCTGCTCATCGGCGCTGCCCTGGCCTGCAAGCGGCTTTTGGCCCGGGGGGAATCCCCCGCCCGGAAGGGCTGAGGAAACAGGCGCCCGGCCCAAGGGCGCCTTGGTGAAAGCGCCGGAGAACAGGTGGATAGCCACAACTAATTAGTATATTCTAACTTTTTTCTCCCCAGGGGCCGTTTCCCTCTTGACAAATCGGTAAGAGAGCGCTAAACTGAAAGACGTTCCGAGGTTAGAATTTGCTAACCTCTTTCCAATGCCTTGTGGTTAGAAATTTCTAACCGCATGATAAGGGGGAATTCTGTATGATGCCATTGGCGATGGCAAAGCCCGGAGAGACCTTTACCATTGGCAGGGTTACCGGGAAGGACGAGGTGCGGCAGCACTTGGCAGAGCTTGGCTTTGTGGTGGACGGCAAGGTCACCGTGGTGAGCGAATTGGGCGGAAACCTAATCCTCCAGGTGAAGGACAGCCGCGTGGCCCTGGACCGAAGCATGGCCGCCCGCATTTTGGTCTGAACCAGCTAGAAAGGAGAGGGAACATGAGAACACTGCGCGATGCCAAGGTGGGCGACACCGTCAAGGTGGTAAAGCTCCACGGAGAGGGCGCTACCAAGCGCCGCATTATGGACATGGGCATTACCAAGGGCGTGGAGATCCATGTGCGGAAAGTGGCCCCCCTGGGGGACCCCATGGAGCTTTCTGTGCGGGGCTATGAGCTTTCTGTGCGCAAGGCCGATGCCGGAATGATCGAGATTGGATGAGCTGGGCCCCGGGCCCCCGGCCCTTCCGGCGGGGGGCGTTTTTCCGGCCCGGCGGTTAGGTTTTTCTAACAGCTTAGGAGGGAACTGAGAAAATGGAAATCAAGATCGCGCTGGCGGGCAACCCGAACTGCGGGAAAACCACCCTGTTCAATGCCCTGACCGGCTCTAACCAATACGTGGGCAACTGGCCCGGCGTCACCGTGGAAAAGAAGGAGGGCCGCCTGAAGGGGAACAAGGACGTGGTCATCCAGGACCTGCCCGGCATCTACTCCCTTTCCCCCTACACCCTGGAGGAAGTGGTGGCCCGGGGCTATCTGGTCAACGAAAAGCCAGACGCCATTTTGAACATTGTGGACGGCACCAACATCGAGCGCAACCTGTACCTGACCACCCAGCTCATCGAGCTGGGCATCCCCGTAGTGGTTGCCGTGAACATGATTGACCTGGTGCGCAAAAACGGCGACAGGATCGACCTGAAAAAGCTGGGCGAGGCCCTGGGCTGCGACGTGGTGGAGATGAGCGCCCTGAAAAACGAGGGCGGCATGGAGGCCGCCCAGCGCTGCGTACAGGCCGCCCAGCGGGCCAAGGGCCAGTCTGAGAAGGAGCTGCCCCACGTGTTCACCGGCAGCGTAGAGCACGCCATTGCCCACATTGAGGAGTCCATCGCCGGAAAGGTGGACGCCCGCAACCTGCGGTGGTACGCCATCAAGGTGTTCGAGCGGGACGAGAAGGTGCTGGACCAGATGGAGCTGGACGCAAGCCTGAAAAAGCACCTGGAGGAGCACATCCGGGACTGCGAGAAAGAGCTGGATGATGACGCCGAGAGCATCATCACCAACCAGCGCTACGCCTACATCAGCCGGGTGGTGGACAAAGCCGTGAAGAAGAAAGCGGCCCTCCACAGCCTGTCCACCTCGGATAAGATCGACAAAATCGTCACCAACCGCATTCTGGCCCTGCCCATCTTCATCCTGGTCATGTATGTGGTGTACTGGGTGGCCATGGGGCCCTTCGGCACCTTCCTGACAGATTGGACCAACGACGTGCTGGGCGGCGCCTGGATGACAGAGGGCTCCCGCTCGCTGCTTACCAGCTGGGGCACTGCCGATTGGCTGACGGGCCTGGTCTCCGACGGCATTGTGGCCGGTGTGGGCGCTGTGCTGGGCTTTGTGCCCCAGATGCTGGTGCTGTTCCTGATGCTCTCCGTCCTGGAGGACATTGGCTACATGGCCCGGGTGGCCTTCATCATGGACCGGATTTTCCGGAAGTTCGGCCTTTCCGGCAAGAGCTTCATCCCCATGCTCATCGGCTCCGGCTGCGGGGTGCCGGGGGTGATGGCCTCCCGCACCATTGAGAACGAGCGGGACCGCCGCATGACCATTATGACCACCACCTTCGTGCCCTGCGGGGCGAAGATGCCCATTGTGGGCCTGTTCGCCGGGGCGCTGTTCGGCGGCAGCGGCTGGGTGGCTGTGTCCGCCTACTTCATCGGCATCGCCGCCATTATCCTCTCGGGCATCATCCTGAAAAAGACCAAGATGTTCGCCGGCGACCCGGCGCCCTTCGTCATGGAGCTGCCCGCCTACCATGTGCCTGCCGCGGTCAACGTGCTGCGGGCCACCTGGGAGCGGGGCTGGTCCTTTATTAAGCGGGCGGGCACCATCATCCTGGCCTCCTCCATCATCCTGTGGTTCCTCCAGGGCTTCGGCTTTGTGGACGGCCAGTTCACCATGGTGGAGGACAACAACAGCTCCATCCTGGCGGCCATCGGCAGCGCCATCTGCCTGGTCTTCGCCCCCCTGGGCTTTGGGGACTGGCAGTCCACCGTGGCGGTGTTTACCGGCTTGATTGCCAAGGAGAATGTGGTGTCCACCTTTGGCGTGCTGTTCGGCGTGGGCTCTGAAGTGGCAGAGGACGACCCCAGCCTGTGGACCGCCGTGGCCGCCCACTACACCCCCCTCACGGCCTACAGCTTTATGATCTTCAACCTGCTGTGCGCCCCCTGCTTCGCGGCCATGGGCGCCATCAAGCGGGAGATGAACAACTGGAAATGGACCCTGGGCGCCATTGGCTACATGTGCGGCCTGGCCTATGTGGTCTCCTTCATTGTGTACCAGATCGGCTCCCTGTTTGTGGGCGGCGGCTTTGGCATTGGCACCGTGATCGCCATTCTGGCCGTTATCGCCATCATCTACCTGCTGGTGCGCAGGAACCCCTATGACGAGGAGCACCTGCACTCCGTCAGCGCGGTGCGCGCCTCCGGAAACTGAATCCGGCGCAGTGCCTGGGCACTCAAGTCGCGAACGGCGGTGCGTGACCGCACGGGACAAGCCGCCTTCTTGCGTTCCGCAAGGGCGGGTCCCTCCACGCAAGTTGGGTGGAGACAAGTAAAGTTTTCGCTCAAGCCTTTTTCAAAAGGCTTGTGGGGTTTGGGGTGAAACCCCAAGACCTTCAGGGGGGTGCGGGACCGTAGGTCCTGCCTTCCCATACACAAAAAAGGAGGGACGTACGTCCCCCTCTTGGGTGGAGACAAGGAAAAGTTTTTAGTCAAGTTTTTTTCAAAAAACTTGCGAGGTGTGGAGCAGAGCTCCACGGCCCTAAGGGGGTTGCAAGGACCGTAGGTCCTGCCTTCCCATACACAAAGAAGGGGACGGACGTCCCCCAGAAGCACCTAGATAGAAAGGTGGCAGAACTATGATCCCTACCATCCTCATCGGCCTGCTTGTTGCGGCGGCCTTCTTCGCCATCGTGGGCAAGGGCATCTACAACCGCAGGCACCACAAGGGCGGCTGCTCTGCCTGTGGGGGCAGCTGCGGCGGCTGCCACGGCTGCGGGGTGACAGTGACCAAAACCCCCCAGAAGTGACTGCCGGTTCCATAGACCATACGCGAGCAATTCTCTCTCTTTCTAAAAAGGGGGCGCCAGCCTGCAAGGGCCGGCGCCCCTTTTTCGGGAAAAAGCAGACAGGGCAGGCGGGAAGCCGAAGCTTCCCGCCTGCCCTGTTTTCCTGCGCGCCCTGGGAAGAGAGCGCAAAAGCCCTTTATTCCTGCACGTTGATGATGACCTTCATGGTGGTCTCCCGGTTCTCGTCGATGTACTGGTAGGCCTTCAGATAGTCCTGAAAGGCGAAGTGCTCGGAGATCAGGGGTTTCAGCTGCACCTTGCCCTGGTTCACCAGCTCGATGGCGGCCAGGTAGTCCTCGTTGCGGTACATCATGGAGGTGTTCAGGTCCAGCTCGTGGTCGTTGAGCACCGCCAGGTCGATGTCCCCCCGGGTGGCGAACACGGCCACCAGGATGATGGTGCTGCCCTTGCGGGCGTTGGCAATGGCCTGTCCCATGGTGACGTTGTTGCCCGCGCAGTCGTAGATGACGTCGGCCTTGTCCGGGCCAAAGCACTGGACAAACGCCTGGGCGAAGTCCTCCTTACGGGTGTTGACGCACACATCCGCGCCGCACTCCTTGGCCTTTTCCAGGCGGATGTCGCTCACATCGGTGACCATCACCTTCCGGGCCCCCAGGCCCTTGGCCGCCTGGGCCACCAAAATGCCGATGGGGCCCGCCCCCAGCACGCAGATATCCTTGCCCGCCACGTCCCCGGCCTGGCGCACCGCGTGGACCGCCACCGCCAGGGGCTCAATCATGGCGCCCTCGTCAAAGCTCATCCCCTCCGGCAGGGGCGTCACCTTTTTGGCGTCCACCGCGAAGTAGTGAGAGGCCACCCCCGTGGTCTGGAAGCCCATCACCTTCAGCTCCTCGCACAGATTGTACTTGCCGTGGCGGCAGGGCCAGCACTTGCCGCACACCACCTGGGGCTGAATGGTCACCTTCTGGCCCACAGTGAACCCGGTGACCCCCTCGCCCAGGGCGGCAATCTCGCCGGAGACCTCATGCCCCTGGGTGATGGGGTACTTGGTGAAGGGGTGCTCCCCGTGATAGACGTGGATGTCCGACCCGCACACGCCGATCTTCACAATCTTCACCAGCACCTCGCCGGGCTGGGGCTGGGGGGTGGGCACCTCTCGAAATTCAATGGTGCCGGGGGCGGTCATAACTTGCTGCAACATAAGCAGGGCCTCCTTTGGAGAGTATGAATGATATGAAGGAACTGCGTTTATTATACTGCGGCCCGGGGCCCTTGAAAAGGGGGGAAAAAACCGCCGCAAAGAAAAATTCGCCCGTTTTTTTCATTTCTGCCCGGTCCTTCCGGCATTTTGTGAAGGAAGGCTGTTTTTTTCGATTTGCACTGGACTTTTCCCCGGAACATGCTATACTGAAAGCGAAAAAAACGCCGTTTGCACCGGCACTTTTGGGAGGTATGCAGTATGATGCGCTTAGGCGCCCAGCTATTTACATTGCGGGATTACACCCAGACCGCCCAGGACCTGGACCGCTCTTTGGAGCAGGTGGCGCGGATGGGCTATCAGACCGTGCAGGTCTCGGCCATCGGTCCCATCCCCGCCCGGCAGGTGCGGGAGATCTGCGATAAGCACGGCCTGCAGGTCGTGCTCACCCACTGGAACCCGGACCGGATTTTAAACGACACCGAGGCCGTCATCAAAGAGCACGAGATCCTGGGCTGCGACTACATCGGCCTGGGCATGATGCCCAAGAAGTACTGCACGCCGGAGTGGCTCTCTCACTTTGCGGAGGACTTCAAAGAGCCTGCCAAGAAGATCGCCGCGGCGGGCAAGCTCCTGATGTACCACAACCACAACATCGAGTTCCAGCGCTTTCATGGCAAGCTGGTGATGGACACCCTGCTGGAGAGCTTCTCCCCGGAGGAGCTGGGCTTCACCCTGGACACCTACTGGGTGCAGATGGGCGGCGCCGATGTGTGCGATTGGATTGAGAAGCTCGCGGACCGCATCCCCTGCGTCCACTTAAAGGATATGGCCGTCAAGGGCTGGGAGCCCATTATGGCCCCGGTGGGGGAGGGCAACCTGCCCTGGGAGAAGATTCTCGCCACCCTGGAGAAGTGCGGCAAGACCCAGTATTTGCTGGTGGAGCAGGACGTGTGCCAGGAGAGCCCCTTTGTGTGCCTGGAGAAGAGCTATCAGTATCTGAACAGCCTGGGCTATAAATAAGCGCCGGAGTGCCGTAGGCGCGGAGGCGGAGAAAAGTTTTCGGTGCAGCCTTTTTCAAAAGGCTGCGACCTTAAAAGCAACGTAAAGCGTTGCACCAGAGAAATCAGCGAACGGGGCGCACGCGCCGCAGGCGATAGCCCCGGGAGCGGTCGCGGAGGCACCCAGCCCGCCCCTTCCACAAGCAAAACCCCGGCCTCTGTGGCAGTACAAGAGGGGGACATACGTCCCCCCTTTTTTGGAAGTATGGGAAGGCAGGACCTACGGTCCTTGCAACCCCCTTAGGGCCGTGGAGCTCTGCTCCACACCTCGCAAGTTTTTTGAAAAAAACTTGACTAAAAACTTTTCCTTGTCTCTCTCAAACCCGAGCGCGGGCTTTTGGGCCAGCGTCTCTCAGAAAACCCCGGCGCCTAAAAGCGCCGTTCGCGTCATGTCCTGCGGGGCCACCCGCAAGAAAGGAGTCCTTTTTATGGAACAGATCAAACTTGGCATCATCGGCGTGGGCAACATGGGCACCACCCATGTGCAGAATATCCTGGCCGGCAAGTGCCCCGAGATCGCCCTGGCCGCTGTGGCCGACCGCCGGGAGGCCCGCCGCCAGTGGGCCCAGGGCACTGTGCCCGAAACCGTACAGATCTTTGAGGAGGGCAGCGATTTGATAAAAAGCGGCCTGTGCGAGGCCGTCCTCATCGCCGTGCCCCACTACCAGCACCCTGTCCTGGCCAAAGAGGCCTTTGCCCAGGGCCTGCACGTCATGTGCGAAAAGCCCGCGGGCGTTTACACCAAGGCCGTGCGGGAGATGAATGAAGCCGCCAAGGAGAGCGGCAAGGTCTTTGGCATGATGTTCAACCAGCGCACCAACTGCGTCTACCGCAAAATGCGGGAGATGGTCCAAAACGGCCAGCTGGGAGAGCTCAAGCGGGTCAACTGGATTATCACCGACTGGTACCGCACCCAGATCTACTACGATTCCGGCGACTGGCGCGCCACCTGGGAGGGGGAAGGGGGCGGCGTGCTCCTGAATCAGTGCCCCCACCAGCTGGACCTCTTGCAGTGGATTTGCGGCCTGCCCAAAACCGTACAGGCCTTCTGCCAAGAGGGCAAGTGGCACGATATCGAGGTGGAGGACGACGTGACCGCCTACCTCCAGTTTGAAAACGGCGCCACCGGCGTGTTCATCCCCACCACCGGCGACGCCCCCGGCACCAACCGCTTCGAGGTCACCGGCACCCTGGGCAAGCTGGTGTGCGAAAACGATACCCTCACCTTCTGGAAGCTCTCCCAGGACGAGCGGGAGTTCTGCCGCACCGCCACAGAGGGCTTTGCCCAGCCCCCCTGTGAGAAGCTCACTGTGGAGACCGATGGGGAAAACCCCCAGCATGTGGGGGTCTTAAACGCCTTTGCCGGGAACATCCTCCACGGCACGCCCCTGGTGGCCGAGGGCTATGAGGGCATCCGCGGCCTGACCCTCTCTAACGCCATGCACCTTTCCAGCTGGCTGGGCCGCCCGGTGGACATCCCCTTCGACGAGGAGCTGTTCCTCTCCGAGCTGAATAAGCGCCGGGCCTCCTCCCGCAAGAAGGAGGGCAAGGACATCACCTTCTCCACCGAAGGCACCTATTGAGGAGGAACAGACTATGGAACACATCATTCTCTCCGGCTTTTCCGATGAGATCGCGCCGGAGCTGGACCTGCAGCTGGCCGCCATCCGGGAGTGGGGCCTCTCCCACATCGAGCTGCGGGCCGCGGACGGGGTAAACGTCTCGGACTTTTCCACAGAGAAGGGAAAAGAAGTGAAAAACAAGCTGGCCGGGGCGGGGGTCTCTGTCTCCTCCATCGGCTCGCCCATTGGGAAGATTGGCGTGGAGGAGGACTTTGCCCCCCACCTGGAAAAGCTGAAGCGCACCCTGGAGATCCAGAAGGAGCTGGGCGCCCCCTACCTGCGCATGTTCAGCTTCTACATCCCCCAGGGCCGGGCCCCGGAGGACTTCCGGGAGGAGGTGCTGGACCGGATGGGCCGCATGGTGGAGGAGGCCGGCCGCTGGGACAGCTTGCTGCTCCACGAGAACGAGAAGGGCATCTACGGGGACAACGCCCCCCGCTGCAAAGAGCTGCTGGAGGCCTTCTATGGCCCCCACTTCAAGGCCGTGTTCGACTTTGCCAACTTTGTCCAGGTGGGCCAGCAGACCCTGCCCGCCTATGAGCTGCTGAAGCCCTATGTGGAGTACGTCCATGTGAAGGACGCCCAGTGGGGCACGGGGGCCGTGGTGCCCGCCGGGCAGGGGGACGGCCATGTGAAAGACATCCTCACGGACCTGATTGGCGGGGGCTGGAAGGGCTTCTTGTCCCTGGAGCCCCACCTGACGGACTTCGCGGGCCTGGCCGCCCTGGAGCAGGACCCCCAGAAGCGGGGCTCC
The DNA here is from genome assembly GCF_025630755.1 of Acutalibacter sp. LFL-21. Lineage (NCBI taxonomy): Bacteria > Bacillati > Bacillota > Clostridia > Eubacteriales > Acutalibacteraceae > Acutalibacter > Acutalibacter sp. LFL-21. Next base: position 240,410 of record NZ_JAOTNT010000005.1, read on the forward strand.
GCCTTGGACGGCAAGTCCGCCTGGAAGCTGGCCCTGGATTCCCTGAAAGAAATCCTGGCGGGCATCCCCCGGGCAAAGGAGGCGCTGTGATATGAAGACCTATCGGGTGGGCCTGGTGGGCTGCGGCGGCATTGCCCAAGTCCACGGGGCGGCGCTGCAAGAGCTGCCCGGCGTGGAGCTCGCCGCCTGCGCGGACATCCGGCCGGAGCGGGCCCGGGATTTCGCGGAAAAGTACGGGGGCAGGGCGTACGCCTCCCTGGAGGAGATGCTGGAGGGCGAAGCGCTGGACAGCCTGCACATCTGCACGCCCCACTCTCTCCACACGCCCATGGCCAAGCTGGCGGCGGGCCGGGGCATCCACGTGTTCACAGAAAAGCCCCCGGTCATCAGCTGGGGCCAGTGGCGGGAGTTCCAAGAGCTGGAAAAGGCCCCCGTGCGGGTGGGGGTGTGCTTTCAGAACCGGTACAACCAGAGCGTCCACCTGCTGAAAGAGGTGCTGGCCTCTGGCGAGGCGGGCAAGGTGCTGGGGGCCCGGGCCTTTGTCACCTGGCACCGGGAGGCCCCCTATTACACCGAGAGCGGCTGGCGGGGCAGCCTGGAGACCGAGGGGGGCGGGGTGCTCATCAACCAGTCCATCCACACTCTGGACCTGCTGGTGCAGTTCCTGGGCAAGCCCACCCACGCGGAGGCCGCCATGAGCAACCACCACCTGGGGGGCGTGATCGAGGTGGAGGACACAATGGAGGCCTACCTCCGGTTTGGGGAGGCCACGGCCCTGTTCTACGCCACCACGGCCCACTGCGCGGACTCTCCGGTGCTGGTGGAGCTGGTGTGCGAGAACGCCACCCTGCGCATGGAAGAGCAGGAGGTTTCCCTCTCCTGGAAGGACGGCACCAAGGAGCACTTCAGCCTGGCCCAGCCCAAGGCCCCGGCCACAGGGAAGGCCTACTGGGGGGCCAGCCACAGCCTGTGCATCGGGGACTTTTACGACTGCCTGCGGGAAGATAGGCCCTTCCCCAATGATATCCCCGGCGTGCGGGACACCGTGGAGCTGATGCTCACCCTCTACGACTCCGCCCGGGCGGGTGACCCCGCGGGACGAGTCGCGAACGCCGGTCCGTGACCGGACTGGACATGACGCGCACGCCGCTTAAAGGCGCCGGGGCTGGGTGAGGGCCGCTAACTTTTATGCCCGCGCTTGGGTTCGGTGGAGACAAGTAAAAGTTTTTAGTCAAGTTTTTTTCAAAAAACTTGCAGGGTGTGGGACAGCGTCCCACGGCCCTAAGGGGGTTGCAAGGACCGTAGTTCTTGGCTGCCGCCTCGGTCGGCGCTGGACGGTGCCCACCGGGCACCAGCGCCCTGCCTTCCCATACTCCAAAAAAGGGGGGACGTATGTCCCCCTATTCTTTTGCCACCGCGGCCGCTCCCGGCTGCCGCCTGCAAGAGGAGTTCCTTCTTGGGACTCCTCTTTTTTTATGCGCTTTCTCTTTGAGATTAAAATGTTTAATTCAAAAACTTAATTTTTTTAATTTAAATCTTGACAATCTTTATTTTCGGGGCTATAATGCAGACAGAATCCAAGGGAAAGGATGGGAGATATGGAAAAGAACACGTTCCACGCCCCGGCCCAGTGCCCGGTGTGCGGAGAAAGCATGGTGGTCACCAAGCTCAGGTGTTCCCACTGCGGCACAGAGCTCTCTGGGGAGTTTTCCCCCTGCCGGTTCTGCCGGCTGGAGGAAAAGCATCTGCAGTTTGTAGAGACCTTCCTCCGGTGCCGGGGCTCCATCAAAGAGGTGGAGCGGGCCCTGGGGGTCAGCTATCCCACGGTGAAAAATATGCTGGACGCCGCCCTCTCCGCCCTGGGCCTGGATGAAAAGCCAGAGCTGAGGGCCCTGCGGGAGAAGGAGGAGCGCTCGGAGATTCTCCAGCGGCTCTCCAATGGGGAGATCGGCGTGGACACCGCCATCGAGGCGCTGAATCAGCTGAAGGGAGGAAAGTGACATGAGCGAGGAAAAGCGCAGGATTTTAGACATGGTGGAACAGGGTACCATCACCCAGGAGGACGCCGCCCGGCTGCTGGAGGCCCTGGGGGAAAACGAGCCCGCCCCGGCCCAGCCCCAGGAATCCCAGCCGCCCCAGGATGGCACGTGGGAGGCGGAGCACCAGGGTGACGAGGACTGTCAAGGCCCCAACCAGCGGGTGGAAATCCACCTGGAGGGGGAGGGCGCCAAGCCCATTTACCAGGAGATAGCGGCGGCGCTGGATGAAGCCGCCCCGGCCCTGGAGCGGCTGGGCTCTCAGGTGGACGCGGCGGTCAGCCGGGCCGCCCAGGCGGTGGAAGCCGCCTGGCCCCAGGTGCGGGACACGTTGAAGGACACCGGGGAAAAGGCCAAAAAGGCCGCCCAGGCCGCCCGGGAAAGCGTGCTGGCGGGGGCGCCCGGCCCAGAGGCGGCCCTTGCCCCCCTGCCGGTGGAGGAGAACGCCTACCCAGAGGCGCCCTTGGCGGGGGAGATCACCGCGCTGAAGATTCAGTGGGTCAGCGGCCCGGTGGAGGTGCGCCCCTGGGAGGGGGACACCCTGCGGGTGAGCGAGTACTGCAAGCGCCCCCTGCAAGAGCGGGAGCGCCTGGCCCTGCAGGAGAAGGGGGGCGAGCTCTCCATCCGCTGGTGCCCAGAGGGCAGCCTGCGGGGCAAGCTGTTCCTGCAGAAGCATCTGGTGGTAGAGGTGCCCCAGGCCCTGCAGCTGGACCAGCTGCGGGTTGAGCACGTCTCTGGCGGCATTTACCTGGGGGGCCTGCAGGGCGGCAGGCTGCGGCTGAACAACATCTCCGGGCCGGTTTGCTGCCAGGGGGTGCGGGCCCAAGCCCTGCGGGTGGAGTCCGTCTCTGGCGCGGTAAGCCTGACAGAGGTTTACGCCCAAGAGCTGCGGGTCAACGCCACCTCGGGCAAGGCAGAGCTCTGCGGCTTTGCGGCCCAGCGGCTGCGGGTCGAGACCGTCTCCGGCGGCATTTCCGCCGTGGGCAACGGGGAAGAGCTGCACCTGAGCACGGTTTCAGGGGCGGTGCGCCTACAGGCTGGGCAGCTTCCCCAGCAGGTGCGGGTGACCACGGTTTCCGGCCGGATCAGCCTGCTGCTGCCAGAGACCGAGACCGGCTTTTCTGTGGAATACACCAGCATGTCCGGCAGCTTTTCCAGCCAATTCCCCCTTTCTGGGGAGCTGGGCCGCCGCAAGGGCCGGGCTGTGTGCGGCGGCGGCGGCGCCCGGGTGCGGCTGGACACCGTCAGCGGCCCTATGGAGCTATCCGTGACCGGTCCGTGACCGGACTGGACATGACGCGAACGGCGCTTTAAGGCGCCGGGGTTTGCGGGGGGCGGCTAACTGGAAAGCCCGCGCTTTGGCCGGGTGGAGAAACGTAAAAGTTTTTAGTCAAGTTTTTTTCAAAAAACTTGCAGGGTGTGGGACAGCGTCCCACGGCCTAAGGGGGGTGCGGGACCGTAGTTCTCGGCTGCCGCCTCGGTCGGCGCTGGACGGTGCCCACCGGGCACCAGCGCCCTGCCTTCCCATACTCCAAAAAAGGGGGGACGTATGTCCCCCTCAGCCTGTAGAAAAACCTGCTCCGGCAATTAAGCCAGAGCAGGTTTTTTGCTTGGAAACGAAAGCGGAAACGGAAAAAGCATCAAAACAACAGCTACACTTTTCCCCCATCCTGTT